>NZ_AUTI01000215.1:0-16100 GCF_000497995.1 Pseudoalteromonas sp. TB25 | reverse complement strand
TGGCTTCGGCCTCTGTTGGAGGTAGACCTAAGATATGAAGAGTATGAAGTAATTCAGGATCTGCAGGTTCAGGCTTGTCTCTGTTTTGGATAGTCGCAAACATCTCATTAATGGTGTCTAGTGCTTGTAAAATAACATCCATTAACTCTGAGTTGACTGTTCGCACGCCTTGACGTAGTAAATCAAATACGTTTTCAGCACCGTGACAAGCATCAACAAGTTCTGTCATAGCTAAAAAGCCTGCACCACCTTTTACAGTGTGAAAACCTCTAAATATAGCGTTTAGTAACTCGGTATCTTCTGGATTATTTTCCAGCTCAACTAACTGTTCAGATAAAAGCTCTAGGATTTCTCCAGCCTCTACAAGAAAGTCTTGTAAAATATCTTCATCGACTTCAAACATGCAGTTACTCTCCTCTTAGAAGCCCAAACTTGATAAAAGATCATCAACTTCATCTTGATCAGATACAACATCATTACGCGATTCTTTATCAATAATAGGGCCTTCAGGACCTGCTAAAGTTTGTGTGGCAACTGGTTCTTTTATTTTTTGTTGTTCTACTTTATTCGCGGTGCTGTTAGTGTCGTCTTGTTCAGCAAACGCAGTTAAAAGATGAAGTAAACTTTCTTCTACTTCCCTAACAAGTTCGATAACACGGCGAATAACTTGACCTGTTAAGTCTTGATAGTCTTGAGCCATTAATACATTTGTCATTAAGTTTTGAAGCTCATCAGTCTTATGATGAGAGTTGTTCATAAACTTATCGATGCTATGGCAAAGTTGCTTAAACTCACCAAGCTCAATCTCGCGGCTCATTAAACGATCCCATGTCGGTTTGATATGAGATATTTCGTCCGCTAACTGTTGGGCTATAGGTAAACTGGCCTCCACTGCATCCATTGTTTTATTAGCCGCATTTTCTGTCATTTCTATAACATAATTAAGCCGCTTTTTAGCATCTGGAATCGCATCTGTCGTTATATCAGTTAAGCGAGTATCAAGCTCAAAACTTTTAAGGGCTTCGTGCAGTTGACGAGTCAACTTTCCAACTTCAGCAAATAATTCAGACTGCTCTTTAGATGCAGCCTCTAAAATCAACTGATTTGCTTTGTCTTGCTCATCATTTTCTAAAAAAACAACGAGCTGACGAGCTTGTTCTAACGTTATTTGAGGCGCAGCTGGTGCTGGCATAAGCCTCTCCCCCATCATTAGCCTAAGCGTTCAAATACTTTTTCTAATTTAGTTTTTAATGTTCCAGCCGTAAATGGCTTAACAATATAACCATTAACACCAGCTTGCGCTGCAGCTATTATTTGTTCTTTTTTAGCCTCTGC
The DNA here is from genome assembly GCF_000497995.1 of Pseudoalteromonas sp. TB25. Taxonomy (NCBI): domain Bacteria; kingdom Pseudomonadati; phylum Pseudomonadota; class Gammaproteobacteria; order Alteromonadales; family Pseudoalteromonadaceae; genus Pseudoalteromonas; species Pseudoalteromonas sp. TB25. The sequence continues at coordinate 14,765 of NZ_AUTI01000215.1, read as the reverse complement.
CGTTACCATTAATACAGGGATATGTTTTAACTTATCGTCTGCACGTATTGCTCTTAAAAGATCAATACCCTGCATTCCAGGCATATTCCAATCCGTAACTACAAAATCAAACACTTGATTTTGCAACATAGGCAAAGCTGTAGACCCATCATCAGCTTCTTGAACGTTAGTGAAACCTAAGTCACGTAACAGGTTTTTTATAATGCGTCTCATCGTTGAAAAATCATCAACTACAAGAATTTTCATGTTTTTATCCAAAACATCCCCCAGTGAGGTATTAACCTTTGTTTACTTACTACTAATTTATCCAGTCATTGATTTTAGCTTTAAGCTTAATCATCGCCTGACCATGTATCTGACTTACACGCGATTCACTTACATCGAGTATATGTCCTATTTCTTTTAAATTCATTTCATCGTTGTAGTACAAAGAAAGCACCATTGCATCACGCTCTGGTAATGACTTAATTGCACTTAGCAAAGACTCATTAAACCTATCATTTTTAACATTATTAAAAGGTTTATCTTGTGCTAAATCTTGGCCTACAGGAGTAATAACATCCTCATCTACACCAAGGTCTTCAATGCCTAATATTTTGCTCGTATTCGCATCATTTAAAATATGATGGTACTCATTGAGCGAAATTTCAAGTTTTTCAGCAACTTCTATGTCCGTTGGTTCGCGGTTCAGACTACTTTCGAGCTCAGTAATTGCTTCTGCAACTTGCCTGTTTTTACGGTGAACTGAACGAGGAGCCCAATCACCACGGCGCATTTCGTCAAGCATAGCACCGCGAATACGAATACCTGCAAAAGTTTCAAAGCTTGCGCCTTTTGTTGCATCAAAGTTTTTCGAAGCTTCTATTAAACCTATCATTCCTGATTGAATTAAATCATCAAGTTGAACGCTAGGTGGTAATCGAGCAATTAGATGACATGCCACTTTTTTAACAAGTGATGCATGCTTCTCAACAATCACATTTAAATTTTGTGTTGATTGATATCCCATAGCTCTATTCACCAGTGTTGTCATAATTAACCGTTTACTAGTTTCTCAATGAAAAACTCTAAATGCCCAGATGGTTGGTTGGGTATTGGCCATTTAACTGCTTTTGTTGCCAGCGTTTTAAACGCAAGAGCGGCTGGCGAATTTGGAAAGAGCTCTACTATTACTTTTTGACGACGTGTTGCTTTGCGCATATTTTCATCATAAGGAACCGTTGCTACTAGCTCCATTGATACATCTAAAAAGCGGTCGGTAACTTTAGATAGCTTTGCAAACAATTCAGTGCCTTCACGCATACTGCGCACCATATTGGCAACAATTTTAAATTTATAAACGCCGTGTTCACGACTTAATACTTTAATAAGTGCGTAAGCGTCGGTGATTGATGTCGGCTCATCGCATACAACAACCATTACATCTTGCGCTGCACGCGAGAAGCTCAGTACCATGTCTGAAATACCAGCAGCTGTATCTACAATTAAAATATCAAATTCGGTATTCAATTCGCTAAACGCACGAATTAGCCCAGCATGCTCAGATGGTGATAATTCAACCATACTTTGCGAACCCGATGTAGCGGGTACAATTTTAATTCCTGCAGGGCCTTCAACTAAAATTTCTTCAAGCTCACATTCACCAGACAAGACATGTGACAAGTTACGCTCTACACGTAAACCAAGCATCACATCACAGTTTGCTAAACCCAAGTCAGCATCCAGCACTAATACTCGATTACCTTGCTGCCCAAGTGCAATAGCTGTATTTAGAGAAACATTTGTTTTCCCTACTCCACCTTTACCACCGGTTACAGCGATAACTTTTACGCCGTTGTTATTGTTTTGACTCATTTTGCGCAGGCCGCTTGCTTGATCTAATACTGTGTTAATCATACATCCCTACTGTGCTTGGCGCCACTGCTTGGTGCCTTGAATGTTGTTCTTTTGTTCTTTTTAAATATAATTGCTCAGCCTTTTTAACTAGTTTCTCAGCATTTGCAACACGAATATCCTCTGGTACTCGTTGACCATTAGTAAGATACCCTATTGGAAGGCGATTTTGAATCGCAATACTAATAATCTCACCCAAACTTAATGATTCGTCTAACTTAGTGAAAATACAGCCACTTAACTGTACTTTTTTAAAGTGACGTACAGTTTCTTGCAATACATTAATTTGTGCTGTCGCGCTAAGTACTAAGTAGCTGCGAATATCTACACGTTGGTTACGCATTAACGTGTTTAATTGCTCAGTTAAACGTAAATCTCGCTGGCTCATACCTGCTGTGTCAATTAATACTAGACGTTTATTTCGTAAATGATATAAAACTTCAGCTAATTCATTAGCATCTTTAACTTGCTTAACACCACAACCAATAATACGACCATATGTTGCAAGTTGTTCATAAGCACCAATTCTGTATGTATCAGTGGTTATTAACGCCACTTTATCGGCACCATATTTTTGTGCGCCTAGAGCTGCAAGCTTAGCAACAGTCGTTGTTTTACCCACACCTGTTGGACCCACTAACGCATATACACCACCTTGGCGAAGTATTTCATTATTGGTTGTTTGCATTTGATCTTCGACCATAGTTAACAATGCTTTCCAACCTTGCTTACGAGACACATCATCAGGTACAAAACATGCCATTTGCTGTGCTACTTCTTTATCGATACCCATACCGACTAAACGGTCAACCATACAAGCGCGTGTTGGATCGCGACGCGCCATATCTTGCTGCATCAAGCCTGATACTTGGTGTTCTAATAATTGACGGATTGCGTTCATTTCTTCACGCATTGTTGTCATTTCTTCGCTTTCATTATTAGGTGCTTGTTGGCGAGTGGTTACTGGGCTATCTAAATCATCAAAGTCGCGGTCTAAATCATCAAAACCTAAGCTATCCGCTTGAGTTTGTGGACGAACTGGCGCAGCAACTTCAGGAGCAAACATATTTTTAGTACGCTGCCCCATATCAGGTTCTTGATAGTTATCAGTAGTATCAATACCCGATTGTGAAAACATCGATGCAAGCTCAGGAGAACGAGGACGCGGTGATTGACGCTCTAATAATGCTTGTAGGCTGTCAGCAACTTTTGCTTGAGGCTCAGGCTTGGCACGCTGTGGCTCTGGTTTTACAAAGTTATGCATGCTTTGTTGTGGCGCCTGAGTACGCGGCTCTGCAGGGCGTTGTGGTTGCGCTGCTACTTTAGGGGCTGCNCTGCCGCTACAATTTCTACACCGTTAGCCAGTTTTTTATTTGACATAATAACCGCATCAACACCTAACTCATCTTTAACTTCTTTAAGTGCTGTGCGCATATCTTTAGCAAAAAAACGTTTAATTTTCATGATTCAACCCCTGTTAAAATCTTATTGTTGGCCTACCGAGCTTACAATTTTGATCTGTCTTTCGTCTGGTACCTCTTGATAAGACATCACTCTCAATCCTGGAATGGTGTACTTAACAAAACGAGATAACACAGTGCGTAACATTCCTGACGTTAGCAATATAGAAGGTTCGCCGGCCATTTCTTGATTTTGATGCGCTTGTGTCAATGACACTTGAAGTCGCTCTGCAAGTCCTGGCTCAATACCGGCACCTTCATCGCCTGCATTTTGTAATGACTGATGCAACATCTGTTCCAACTCAGGCGCCAAGGTTATGACAGGGATTTCTGATGACATTCCCACCGCATCTTGAACAATTAATCTACGCAGTGAAATACGCACTGCAGCCGTTAATACATCAGGGTCTTGACTACGTGGGCCATACTCAACAAGGGTTTGAACAATTGAGCGCATATCGCGAATAGCCACGCCTTCATTTAATAAATTTTGTAGTACTTTTACAATAGCAGTTAATGGCAATACATCAGGTACTAGTCCTTCCACTAAGCGAGGATGGCTTTTAGCAAGCATATCAAGTAGGTTTTGAACTTCTTCATGCCCTAGTAATAACGCTGCACTGTTAGTTAATAACTGGCTAATATGAGTGGCAACTACCGTGGCTGAATCTACAACGGTATAACCTAGTGATTGTGCTTCATCTTTTTGATCAGGCTTGATCCATACGGCATCAAGGCCAAACGCAGGATCTTTTGTTTCAACCCCTTTAATTGGACCAAATACTTGTCCTGGGTTAATCGCTAGCTCGTCGCCATGCTTAAGCTCGCTTTCACCGGTTGAAACCCCCATTAGTGTTATTCTGTAAGCGTTAGGGTCAAGCTCTAAGTTGTCGCGTATATGTACCGGCGGCACTAAAAAACCAAGCTCTTGAGAAAGCTTTTTACGCACCCCCTTAATACGATTAAGTAGCTCACCACCTTGTGATTGGTCCACTAACGGAATTAATCTATAACCGACTTCTAAGCCAATTACATCAACCTGCTGAACGTCATCCCAGCCTAGTTCTTTTTGTTCTTGTTTATTAGCAACACCCGTTGCAACGCTTCNAGCGGCCTCTTCAGCTTCTGCCGCAGCAGCTTTTAATTTACTTTGCTGTGTGTAGTAAGCTAAGTAACCCAGTAACGCACCTAAACTTAAAAAAGCAATATGCGGCATACCAGGCACTAAGCCCATGATGATCAAAATACCAGATGCAATAAAGAGTGACTTTTCGTTGCCTAGTTGTTTCTTAAATTGGTCCCCCATATTGAGCGACTCATTTTGGCGTGTTACAACAATCGCGGTACCAATTGAAAGCAGTAAAGAAGGGAGTTGAGCAACTAAGCCATCGCCAATGGTAAGTAATGTATATACTTCCATTGCATTGCCAAAACTCAAATTGTGCTGGATCATACCGACAAATAAACCACCAACAATATTGATGATTAGTATAACAATACCTGCAATCGCATCACCTTTTACAAATTTACTCGCACCATCCATTGAGCCGTAAAAATCNCTTCCTCGCGGCGGTCACGCGCTTGTTCTGCGCTGATAAAGCCTGCGTTCAAATCGGCGTCAATTGCCATTTGTTTACCCGGCATTGCATCAAGGGTGAAACGCGCAGATACCTCAGAAATACGACCAGCACCTTTAGTAATTACTACAAAGTTAATAATGATCAGGATTAAAAACACAACCAAACCAACAGCGTAGTTACCACCAATAACAACTGAGCCAAACGCTTCAATTACTTTACCGGCAGAGTCACCACCATTATGGCCTTCAAGTAACACAACTCGAGTACTGGCAACGTTAAGTGCTAAGCGCATAATTGTAGCGATTAGTAATACAGAGGGGAAAATACCAAATTCAACTGGCTTCATCGTGTAAACAGTTACAAGTAAAACCACTAACGCGAGAGCAATATTAAACGAGAAAAGGATATCGAGTAAAAATGGCGGTAGTGGTAAAATCACCATTCCCAAGGCAGCAAGCACAAGCAAAGGTGTACCTACCCCTTTGGCATAGTCTTTTTTGTCTCTGTTAAGTTGTTGTAATACCGCTTTAAAACTCATAATTCTACAATTTCAAAAAATTGACACTAAGTAGAATTTGCAATAACTATTCCAAGTTACTCAGTTAACGGTTTAATACTTGTAGGCATCGGGGATTGGCAGCTTTTTATTGAGCTTAGTTGGACGTTTACCGCGCCCTTTATTAAAGCGCTTAAGCTGAAATACATACGCTAAAACTTGCGCTACTGCGGTAAATAGCTGATCGGGTATTTGCTCTCCTACTTCAGCCGTATGATAAAGCGCTCGGGTCAACATGGGGGATTCTAATATAGGTACTTCATTCCCTATTGCTACTTTTCGAATTTGCATCGCCATTTCATCAATGCCTTTAGCAAGCACTATAGGCGCACCTGCGCGCTCCGTGTCGTATTTTAATGCTACAGAGTAGTGAGTTGGGTTCGTAACAATAACATCAGCGTCAGGAACATCTTGCATCATGCGGTTTTGCGACATTTGCCTTTGTGTTTGCCTAATGCGCGCTTTTATTTGTGGGTCACCTTCAGAGTTTTTATACTCATCTTTAATTTCTTGCATTGTCATTTTAAGTTGTTTGTTATGGTTGTAACTTTGAAATGGTGCATCAATGGCGGCAATAACAATTAAAGTGCACGAAAGGCCTAAAAACATCCACCCTAAAATCTCTAAGGCATGAATAATATTACCCGGCGCACTTTCTAAACTTAAATGCAGTATTTCATCAAAATAAGTATTAATTAAAAACACAGCAAAACTTGCAACCAAACCAAATTTTAAAAGTGACTTTACAAGCTCAATAGCCGCTTGTGGGCCAAACATCCGCTTAAAGCCCTTCATTGGCGACATTTTACTTGCTTTAGGTGCAGCAGCTTCCCAGCTAAAGTTAAAACCACCGAGTAACGTATTACCAATAAATGCAGCCAAAACGATAATTAACACAAACATAGCCATAGGAAACATCAACGCGTCTGCAACCTCTCCCCACACGGCAAACATTTTAGTGGTATCAAAGGCTTCGTTGCGGTTTAAGCTAAGGGTTCGGCCCATTACATTGTATAAACCTTTACCAATTTCAGGACCATACATCAAAAGCGATATAGCCGAAAAAATAAGTACAAACATGGTACCTAACTCTTTTGAGCGTGCTATTTGGCCTTTCTTTTTAGATTCTTCAAGCTTTTTGGATGTGGGTTCTTCTGTTTTTTCTTGTCCTGAGTCTTCAGACATGACTTTCTCCTAAGGTGAGCAACCAACTAAAGTACACATTAGCTCAACCATTTTTAACCATTGAAACTCAAACTGAGTAACAAAGTTACCTAGTGTCGCCCAAATAATAATAAGTCCCGCTACCAAGGTAAACGGAAAACCAATAGAGAAAATATTTAATTGCGGCGCTGCACGCGTCATAATCCCAAACGACATATTAATAACGAGCATTGCGGTAAGCGGTGCAAGTGAGAGTACCAGTGCTGTAGTAAACATCCAGCCGCCCCAAGTCACTATGTCCCAGTAATGATCTACAGACCACCATGTGCCATCAATAGGTAGCACTTGAAAGCTATGCACCACCATTTGAATCATCATTAAATGACCGTTAAAAGCAAAAAATAACAAGGTGGCCAAAATAAGGAAAAACTGGCCAACCGCTGGGACGCTTGCGCCATTAGAGGGGTCAATAACCGAAGCAAAACCTAAACCGGTTTGCATCGCAAGTATTTGCCCAGCTAAAACAAAGGTATTTAATAAAAGTATAGATGCAAAACCAATAGCAACACCAATCAGCATTTGTTGAATAACGACTAAAATCATCTCAAACGAAAATAAATTAGTGAATGTAGCGGGCGGCAGAACAGGAACGACAAGAAAAGTTACAACAACTGATAACCCCATTTTTATACGCGTAGGGACATTTTTAGCACCTAAACCAGCCATAATCATAATCATTGAGCTAATGCGTACCAGGGGCAGCAAAAAATCGCTCAACCATTGAATAACGACAGCAAAGGGGTATTCCACGTTTAACCTGCAATTTCAGGAATAAGTAATACTAGGCGAGTAAAAAAATCCATCAGTTCTTGAGTAAGCCAGTGCCCACCTACAATTAGCGCACTAATGGTAATTAATAAACGAGGTAAAAAGCTCAACGTTTGTTCATTGATTGATGTTGCCGCCTGAAATACAGCAACCACTAAACCAATAATTAGGCCTGGGACTACAATTGCAGACACCAATTTAATAACTAAAAACAGCGCGTCACTTAGAATATCAACAAAAATTTCCGGTTCCATGTTGTACTCCTATTGTTGGGTCATGTTAATGCTTTGCATACTAAGTCCCTAAACCAAAGCTTTTAGCTAGAGTCCCCATCACTAAGCTCCAACCATCAACAAGTACAAACAGCATAATTTTAAACGGTAAGGACACTATCATGGGGGAAAGCATCATCATACCCATCGCCATTAATACCGAAGCGACCACTAAATCAACAATTAAAAATGGGATAAAAAACATAAACCCAATTATAAATGCCGTTTGCAGTTCGCTGGTTACAAAGGCCGGTATTAACACTATTAATGGCGTATCTTGTGGCGAATTTAGCTGATCGTAACCAGCAATTTTAGCGAACGTTTCTAAATCTTTTAAACGCACCTGTGAAAGCATAAATGCTTTCATTGGCTCTTTAGCAAGCTCTAAAGCCTCTACTGATGTAACCTGCTCATTTAAGTAAGGCTCTATAGCTCGCTCGTTTACCTGCTGATAAATAGGCGCCATTATAAAAATACTTAAAAAAAGTGACATACCTAATAACACTTGGTTTGACGGTGTTTGCTGTAAGCCAATTGCTTGGCGCAAAATGGCGAGTACAACAATAATTCGTGTAAAAGAGGTCATCATAATTATGGCGGCCGGTATAAAACTCAGCGCCGTCATAATTGCTAAAACTTGTAACGTTACTGAGTAATCTTGTGTGCCATCAGCGTTTGTTGTAATGGTAAGGGCATCAATTCCTTCTGCACTTACATTTGGTACAAACACCATGGCAAAAATAATAAGCAGCCACTTTGTCATAGGTTTAATTCTTTTTATTTTGGTTTGATTGCGGGTTTAAAAGTTTACCAAATCGTTTAGCGAGTTCAGGCAGTTCTTTTTCACTTAATGGGGTTTCTAACTTGTGTAAATAATTAATACTGTGGGGAGTTACACCAAGTAAATGCTGAGCATTATCTATCTCAACAACCATTAAACGCTCGCGAGAACCTAAAGGTAGACTTCTAACTACTTTAAACTCATCACTATTTGCTAAATTAGGGTTAAGCTTTTTAACAAAAAATGCCAGTACAATAATCAGTACTAGCACCATTACAAGCGACAGCACCATAGAGAGTATATCCCCAGTGGGTGTTGCCACATCTGCTTTTGAAAAAACGGTAGTCGTTAAAGCAACTAATAAGCTCATCGTAATTTTTTGATCCGCTCTACTTGGCTTATCACGTCAGTTAAGCGAATACCAAATTTGTCGTTTACTACAACTACTTCACCATGAGCGATTAAAGTACCATTAACTAGTACGTCTAGCGGCTCACCCGCAACACGGTCAAGCTCAACAACAGAGCCTTGATTAAGTTGCAGTAGGTTACGAATATTGATTTTAGAGCGCCCTACTTCCATTGAGATAGTAACGGGAATATCTAAAATAGTGTCGAGTTTTCGTTTTTCATCACCACTCATTTCGTGTTTTGAATCACTTAACTCATCAAGCTCTGCAACATGTGCTTCGCCACTATCATCTGGGCCTTCGGCTTCTGCTAATGCTGCTGCCCATTCATCCATTGTGTCTTGATCATCGCTCATACTTTTAACCTTTTAATCAATTACCAGTCTAAGTCTACACCGTCAGAGAGGTGTAAATCATCTTCTAGTTCTGCTAATTCTGCATCTGAGTCAATTTTCTTGCCGCCTTTGGTAAATACATGCAGCTCAGATTTAACTGAATCAGGTCGTTTAATTTTTTCACTAATTTGAAGCGCAACATTATCGCGAGAGCGACCCATCTTGGCTCTAAATGTAGGGAGTTCCTCAACAAATACGGTTATATGCTCAGGCATTTCAACCGGAATAATATCACCTGCTTTTAATTCCATAATTTGCTTTAAGGTCAAATCAACTTCAAGTAACTGAGTCGACATATCAACCTCAACATCCATTATTTCATCGCGAAGTGCTTTGCTCCAACGTAAGTCGGTATCCTCTGTATCAGATTGAACACCCGCATCTAAAAGCTCTCGGATTGGCTCAAGCATCGAATACGGAAGTGCAATATGAAAATCGCCGCCACCGCCATCAAGCTCAATATGAAAAGAGCTAATAACCACAACCTCTGTTGGACTTACAATATTCGCCATAGCTGGGTTTACTTCTGAATCGAGATATTCAAACGATACATCCATAACCGGTGCCCATGCTTCTTTATAATCTTCAAAGATTATTTTAAGGAGCATTTGTACAATCCGGCGCTCTGTTGGGGTAAATTCTCGGCCCTCTATCTTTGCATGATAACGCCCGTCACCACCAAAAAAGTTATCTACCAAAATAAACACAAGTCGTGCTTCCATGGTAATCAGGCCAGTGCCTTTTAAAGGCCTAAAACGGACCATATTTAAACTGGTTGGAACAAATAAAGTATGAATATATTCGCCAAACTTAATCATTTGCACGCCGTTAATAGACACCTCTGCGGTGCGACGCATCATATTAAATAGGCTAATTCGCATATGACGAGCAAAGCGTTCGTTAACAATTTCCAGCGTCGGCATACGACCACGTACGATCCGATCTTGCGAAGAAAAATCGTACTGAAGCGTACTTCCTCCGCCATCTTCACCTTCGTGTATATCTTCCTCTTCAACGTCATCAACGCCATGTAATAGCGCATCAATTTCGTCTTGGGATAATAAATCGCTCACGCTAACCCCTTATTGCATCACAAAGCCGGTAAACAATACCCGCTCAATTACTTTACTGCCTTCAACATCCATTAAGGCTGTTTGTACCTTTTCAAGTGCAGAAAAACGAAGTGTTTCTTTACCAGAGCTCGTACTTAATTCATCAGCTGTTGTAGTAGAAAACACGCTTAATAGCGTCCCTTCTATTAGTGGTATATGTTTTTTGGCTGTTTCTTCATTTACTTCGCCACGTACTAATAATTGTACTTTAATTTGTACAATTCTATCGCGACTTGAGCCAGGCACGTTAAATACAAATGGGCGTGGCATAGCAACATATAAAGCACTACCAACTTCTGCTGATGAACCAGAAGCTGCAGGAGCAGCATCAGTCGACATCGCAGTCTCTTCATCTAAGGTTTCAACTGGCGCATCCGAACCTGACATAAAAAAGTAACCCGCAGCACCACCTGCAATAAGTAGTACAGCTACTATGATTATTATTAGTTTCTTTTTACTTTTACCGGTTTCTTCGATTTCTAAACTTGCTTCTTCAGCCATCATGATTCCTTTAATCGCAAAGGTACTTGCTTGTTTTAACTATTATAATAGCAGTACTTAGGCATAGTAATCTATTGATGATGAAGTTTGTTGTCGAGAACTTTGTGCAGTGTTATTTGCTTGCTCGTCATTTTCATCATTAACTGACTTATTATTAGCCAAATTACCTTGGGCTCCACTCTCACTTTGCTCAGCTGTTTCACCACCTGATTGCCCATAAGAAATAGTGCTTTCACCAAGCTCTAGCCCTTGTTGCGCTAACATTTCACGTAAGCGCGGCATTGATTGTTCAAGCGCTTCTTTGGCTTGCTGGTTTTGTACAACAAAGTTTATATGTGCTTGTTCTGCATCGCTACGAATACGTATTTGCATGCTGCCCATTTCTGGAGGATCGAGGCGAATTTCTGCTTCTTTATTATTAATGCTCAACATTGAGCTAACGCGCTCTTGCAGTAATTTAGCTGCATCACTTTTAACAATATTAATTGCCTGCATTACACCTGGATCAATACTTACTTGCTTAACTTGTGATGTACTTTGTAATTGTTGAGTTTGAATTATTTGGGTATCAAGTAAGCTCTGCTCGTAACTTAATGAGTCGTATTGGCTTAATGTGCTCGTTTGCTGAGTATTTAAAGCGGCTGTAATTTGCGTAAATACTTGTGCTACGCGTGCAGGAGTTTGTTCTGCCGTTATTTTTCTAAGCCCATCTTTTTGTAACTCTTCAAATGATTTTAATAAATCAGCACGCTTAGCTGAGGTTGCTACGGCTTTATTAATATCCGCGCCTTCGTTTGTAGATGCCTTTAAGCTTAACTTTTGTGGATCATATACTGTATTAGGAGTCTCTGAGGCCACAAACGTTTTTGAGTCTGATTTAGCGGTATCAGCAAGCCCAATTTCAATAGAAGCTTTTAACTCATTAACTGTTTGCTTAAGCACTGACAACTGCTCGCCTTTAGGCTGCTCTGTTTTAATATATGCGTTTAATTGCGTTAATAAACTTTGTTTTTCAGTTGTATTAAGTGAATTTATTTCTGCGCTAAAAGAGTGTTTTGTTACCGTGCTTTGCGCTTTTTCGTTATCAGTAATAAATTGTGCAAGCATTTGCTTAAGATTTGAAGTGTTACTAGTTGCGCTATTTGTTGAATCAGCGTTCTCTAATACCTTAACTTGCGCGTTAAGTTGTGAGCGCTGCTCAGACGTTAAACTAGCAATAACGCTATTAGCTTTAATTAAGCTCGCATCTTTAGTCATTAACGTATCTATTGCTGCATTATTATCACCTTCAGTTGTGGCTAAAGGAGACTGAGTAACGCTCGCTTTGTCGGCGGGTGTTGGCAAAACTGTATTATTTTTATCAGCAGACTTATTTTGTCCTAGCTGCTCTTTAGAACTCATTAATGCAAATTCAGGTTTTTCTAATGTAGAGCCAGGGCTGTCATCGGGCTTTTTATTTATAGAATTTAATGGCCCTTCAATAGCTTCGGCAACACCACTTTTCCGATGCTTGCCTTCATTTAATGGTAAAGAGTTCAAAGGTAGTGAGCTTAAGCTATCGCTTTTTGAATCAATTAATTTAGCCGTTTTAGAGTCTACATTAGTGGCAATTGGATTTTGCACCACACTCGATGTATTCGCTTCTTCAGTCGTTACTTCATCACTTGTATTAGCAGATAAAATTACTGAGGTGGTTTCTAACTCTGCATCTTCTGATTCTATACTTTTAGTTGCATCGAACGGCTTATTAATCGAGGTGCTCATTGCTTGTGCTGAATTAATTTGATCAAGCATCTCAACAGATACAAAAGTAACTTCGTCTGTTGTTATTTCATCTAGCTTTACGCTCAGATTTTCATTTTCTTCTGGCTGTTTATGCTTAGGTATGGCAATCGAGTTTTCGGCATCGGGATTTTTATTGCCCTTAAGCAAAGGCCCCATAGCGTTATGCGCTTCGTTTAGCTGGCTTAAAAATTCCTCACCTAAATTTCCTTCGCCATTAGCTAAGCTATTGTCTTTAAAAGCTAACAGTGAATCTTTTTCAGAAGAAACTAAAAACGAAATGTTATTCATCGCCATAAATCACCTAATACCATTACGGCAATATGCCACCGCATACCGCCAAAAGTTGAATTCCACTAAGTAATAAAGCAATTAGCGTGCCTGAATTACAAAGCTTTACGACGTTGAAAAAACTGATTAGCTGAAAATTCATCTAACATTTTTTGCTCATTTTTAGCCATTAACGCATTTGCTTTAAGTTTTTGATTTTCGATTAATTTGGCGACTGCCTTAGCTTTAATTTGCTGCTTGAGCCATAGCGTTTTACGTTGAGTAACAACTTGCTTAGCGGTATTTACCGTACTTGCTTGTTGGCGAATTGCTTCTTCAATTTTAGCTATAAAGGCATGATACTGCCCAAATCCGGCACTAGATAAGCCCGATTTTCCCTTAAGGTGTAACTGCTGAGAGTACTCAAGTCTAAAATTATTTAAACCTTGTAGCTTTTGTTGATTCGATTGCAAGTTTTGATTGGCTTGTAAGTAACTCATGCGCAAACTTTCTTCTTTGTCATTTTCAATTTTGAGCAATAAATCGAGTTTGTTTTTAGCCATTATGCTTGTCCTAGTAACTGAGCAAGCCCTTGCAGACCATCATCGTAACTAATGACATCTCGCATACCTTGTTGTAAAAATGCATTCACTCTTGGCATCATATTTATAGCTTGGTCGAGCATTTGATCGGTCCCTTTTTGATAAGCGCCTAACGTAATCATGTCTTTGTTTTGTTGGTACATTGAATACACTTGTTTAAGCACTCGGGCTTGTTGCATATGCGGCTCAGAAACAACTTGAGGCATAACACGCGAAATCGACTTTTCAATATCTATAGCGGGATAGTGCCCACTGTCAGCTAAATCACGCGATAGTACAATGTGGCCATCTAATATAGCTCGCGCTGCATCAGCAATAGGGTCTTGCATATCATCGCCTTCACTCAACACCGTAAAAAAGGCGGTAATTGAACCTTGCCCTTCACCGCCATTACCAGCACGTTCCACCAGCGCAGGTAATTTAGCAAACACCGAAGGCGGATAACCCTTTGTAGCAGGCGGCTCGCCTACAGCAAGTGCAATTTCACGTTGCGCCATTGCATAACGCGTTACCGAATCGAGTAACAATAATACGTTTAAACCCTGATCTCTAAAATACTCTGCAATAGTTACGGCGCTCTCACAGCCTTTTAAACGCATAAGCGGTGATGAATCAGCGGGCGCTGCGACAACAACTGAACGTTTGCGCCCCTCTACACCGAGTATTTCTTCAATAAATTCTTTTACTTCGCGACCACGCTCCCCCACTAAGCCAACAACAATTACATCAGCTTCGCTACCTCGGGTCATCATACCGAGAAGTACTGATTTACCCACACCAGAGCCTGCAAACAAGCCCATACGCTGGCCTTGCCCTACTGTGATAACCGAGTTAATAGCACGCACACCTACATCCATAGGCTTAGTGATTGGTCTTCTTGAAAGCGGGTTTATAGTATTTTGAGCAAACTTTAAATGATGCTCAGCATTAATTTTACCAAGGCCATCTAGCGGTCGCCCTAAACCATCCACCACGCGGCCTAATAAACTCATCCCTACAGGTAAACCTAAATTATTTACTTGAGGAATAACACGCGCACCAGGTAATACACCAGAGATGTGGTCGTTAGGCATTAAGTACAAAGTTTGATCGTTAAAACCGACTATTTCGGCGTCTACAAAGCCGTTCATAGTTTCTATTTTACATTGGCTACCAACGGG
>NZ_AUTI01000214.1:0-5701 GCF_000497995.1 Pseudoalteromonas sp. TB25 | reverse complement strand
GGCGATGTAGCTACAAAACGTGTAGCGGCCATACCCATGTAGTGCATACCAGCAACAGCACACCCTAAAATAACAGCGCTAATTGAGTTATTTTGAAGAGGTGATAAAGAGGGTAAAAAACGCTCAAGATTAAAGCGACTGTAAAGGGCTATAAAGGAGAGGGCTACAGCAACAATGATTGATAACGCAAAAATCAATGGATCATATCTAAGTAAAGGAGCAAGATCCATTGCAGCCATGCCGCTATAATGCATAGTGCCAATGCCGGCTCCTAGTAACACAGAGCAAATCGACAATACTTTTAGATTCCCTTTACTATTTACTAGCATTGATACAGCGTACTGACATGCTATAAATGCTGGTATAAAAGAAAGGAGAGTGATTGTTGGATCATAATCAATATTAGTACACAGTGAAAAGGCAAGCATACCAATAAAGTGCATACTCCAAATACCAGCCGAAAAAACAGTAGCAGCGGTCACATTTGCTAAACGTTGGTAGCTGGGAAATTGAGTTGCTTTTGCGAGATCTATAAGTCGAATGGTGAAAAAGGCTGCAAAAATAGCAATTAGCAATGACATTGAAACTAATAGAGGATCGTAAACGCCATTAATGATTAAGCTAGGATCTTGGTCTGTGATAAAAAAAGCTGATAACATAATGGCTCAAAATATAATCTTTATTTATCAAGTTTAATCTAATTAATTAATAAATAAACCGTTAATTCAATGAAGTGAATAAAATAACGAATTTATTACTTTTCGTTTTCTTTTATTTATCAGGGATTAGTTTTTTAGTTGGTGTTTTTTATTCTAATGTATTGCCTTTAACGGGGCTAAGTTCGATTTATATGGTCATATTTAAGTTTCTATCGAGCAACCTTAAGAAAACTAATGAATTGGCTTAACTAAGCGAAAAGTACACTTTATTTGGTTTTATTAATTGCTGGTGAATTTTCTCGTAGCAATATCATTAATGAGTATGAAAGTGTTTGAATATCAGTTAAAGAAAAGTATAAAACGTAAAACGGTTGCCATTAAAGTACATAACAAGAAGGTGACTGTATATGCCCCTCAGTTTGTTAGTAATAAACACATTCAAGAATGGCTTTTTGATAAGCAGGTGTGGGTAAATGATCAATTAACTAAACAGCACAATATTGCTGATAGCAGACAGAACCCGCTCAAAGACAAACAAATTTTAATTTTTGATAGCATTGTAAATATAGAATTTAAGCAAGGTAATAAGTCCGAAGTAATAAGCTGTAACGACAGCTTGCTTATTACGCACTCTTCACGCGTTAAAAATACTTCGCAAAAATATCAGCAACTTCTTGAAGAATATTTAAAAGAGCAACTAACTGCATATATAGAAATGCGTTTAGCGTACTTCTGCGCACAAATGGGTGAAGAATTACCTACGAGTCTAAAAGTAGCTATTTATAAGCGTAAGTGGGGAAGTTGTAATAGTAAGCGAGAGCTAACATTTAATTTGCATTTAATTGGAGCGCCTTATCATGCTATTGATTATGTGATTGTCCACGAGTTAGCGCATTTACGTCACTTAAACCACAGTAAAGCTTTTTGGCAACACGTTGAGCGTTTTTTTCCTAATTATAAAGCATCATCAACATGGCTAAAGAAAAATAGCATGAGTTTACAATGGGTATTTTGAAGTTAACCTGAATATAGGAATATAGGAATATAGGAATATAGGAATATAGGAATATAGGAATATAGGAATATAGGAATATAGGAATATAGGAATAGTAGAGAAGTGGTGGAGGGAGCTGGATTCGAACCAGCGAAGGCTGAGCCGTCAGATTTACAGTCTGATCCCTTTGGCCGCTCGGGAACCCCTCCACACTAATTTTATTGCATTTGGCCCCACTTAACTTAGCGGTAAGAAAAGTGGTGGAGGGAGCTGGATTCGAACCAGCGAAGGCTGAGCCGTCAGATTTACAGTCTGATCCCTTTGGCCGCTCGGGAACCCCTCCAATGCAACGGCGCTGATAATAGCAAATTGCGTATTTAAGTAAAGAAAAAAGCTAAAGAAAATTGAAATAAAGCCGATAAATATCTATCAGTTACCACAATCGACTAAAGACTATGCAAATAGATGATTTGTTAATCACAGAGAGTCAGTTAAACAGTAGGCTCAATAATAGTGTGCATGAAAATCGCCGTGGCGAATTTTCTCTATTATTAGCGATGCTGTCACATGACGCACTTGACTTTAGCCAATTTCATTTACCAAAAACTGAAATAGATAATTTAGTTATAGAAGAAGAGGCATTAAGAAAGCAATTAGGCGCAGGTCCAAAGCAACTTTTAGCCCCTGATGAATACAATATGTTGGTTGGACAGTTTAATGCATCATTAATATCTCAAGAAGGAGAGCGCTGCGGTATGACAAGTATTAAGTTAAGACAGTGCTTAAAGCCTGAACCACTTGCGATTAGAAATGATGATAAGCATATTCCACTTAATATAATAGATAACTGTGAGCTTGCTGTCAGAAGAAGAATTAAAAGCGAACAAACACAACTTGCTAATCCTCCTATAGATGCAGCTGCTTTTTACGACAGCCTTAATAATGATGCAATACATCAACCACTTCAGCTTATTGCGGTGTGATATATGATTGTAATAATCATCAGTTAATATATGCTTTATAACGGGTCTGCTTTATATATTTGCTAATAATTGATTTAATGAAAAAAAAGCATCCAAAAATTAAATGCAATTGCTATAATGGCGTCAAATGGTATGACATGAAATGCCATTATCATTAAACCAAGGTAATTAGGAACGTAATGAAGAAAACATTCACGCTAAATCACGAGAAAATCAAATACCCTCGTATGGTTGATGCTGCAAAGCACGAAGTGAAAAAATATTTGAAAAGAGAGCGTAATAAAACGCTACCTGAAGATGCTGACTATTGGGCATTTGACTGTAAGTTTGGTAACACAGCTGAAGATGCGCAAGTTGTGCACGTTGCTGAATTAAGTAACCAAATTGGCGAAATTGAAAAGCAAGGTTTGACCTCTTTCTACGTAGAGATTTTAGCTCGACCTGCTCAACGTCAGCAATTAGATTTAGATGATGACGAATAATACTTAACTAAATTAAGTATTCAAAGTTATAAAATGAGCCCAAGTGGCTCATTTTTTGTTTTTATGCAATAAAGATTTACTAAAAAGCATTTTTATTAGTAACCAATAAGTAGAACCCCTGTTAATTAACATTTGCATAACAAAATGTGATGCTATAGGCTGTTTTTAATTAAAAAAACAAAACATTTTTACTATGCCAATAAATTACTCTGACCATCAATTAAAACTAAGTTTAAAGAATTCTAAAGTACTTATAGTTGACGATCAGTTATTAAGCTTAATCGTATTGAAAAAAATATTATCTGAGCATTTTAATGTGACAACAGCTGGAAGTGGTGAAGAAGCAATTGAAATTTGTAATGTAAATGTACCCGATATAGTCCTACTCGATATTAGTATGGGTGGAATGAGTGGTATTGATACATGTTTAAAATTAAAAAATAATACTGAAACACAGGATATCCCAGTTATTTTTGTTACATCCTTTGAAAACGAAGAAGAAGAGTGTTGGGAAGCCGGAGCTGTTGATTTTATTAAAAAGCCGATTATAAAAGAAACACTATTTAGAAGGGTTCGTGCCCATATAACGTTAAAATTACAACACGACTTACTCAATCAAAAAGTATTTTTAGATGATTTAACTAAAGTATTCAATCGCCGTTATTTTGATGCACATTTTTCTAAAATGGAACGAAGCGCCTTACGAGAAAAAGTTGACTATGCATTATTACTCATCGATATAGATTATTTTAAGCAATACAATGATATCTATGGTCATGTGCAGGGGGATACGGTGTTAAACCTAGTAGCACAAACTATTACTAATAGTTTGCAAAGGCCAACCGATTTTGTTGCGCGTTATGGCGGCGAAGAGTTTGTAGTTGTTCTACCGCATACAAGCACTGAAGGTGCAATTTGTGTTGCTGATAAAATTAAACAGAATGTGGCCGATTTAGAAATATTACACAAATATTCAGAATATGATTTTGTGACTATTAGTATTGGCGGTGCAACCCTACAACCATACGTAAATAACAAAAACACGTTGCAGATCGCAGATGAAAAAATGTATGAGTCTAAAATGCAAGGGCGTAACAAAGTGTGTTTTTAAGTTTAATTAGCTAATAAATCACTCTGCCACTTAAAAACACCTTTTAGGTGATAAATATTAAATAAGATTATTTATTACATGCTATGACATTTTTTGTACTTTTTATTGCTACCGCATGGGCAGTTATCATTTCTGCCTACTTTAATATCTTCAACAGGATATATAGTGCCATCTAAATAACGCCATTGAGTGTTTTCTTTAATAAACTGCGACTTTTCGTGAAGCTCACAAAATAAGTTTTGATAAAAATATTGGGCTTTAAATTCTACAGTTCCAGTATCGCCATCATGGCTTGAGTCAATTAAATCAAGATTTATAAATCGACAGCTGTTAGCAAAATCATTGATTTCTTTAACCGGGTTTTCAGCTTGTTTTTCTTTTGCGTAGGTTTGATAAACATATTTTGCATTTTTAATAACATAAGCACTGAATCGTGAGCGCATAAGTTGTTCAGGAGTGTCAGCTTGCTTTACAGATAAGTGAAGCGGCTCGCAGCAATCGGCATAATTGTGCCCACTGCTGCAAAAACATAATGTGGTATTGAGTGAAGTCATAATAATAATACAGAATCTAAAACATTAGTTTAACAAGCTTATTGAGCGAGTGGTATCTCTGTTGTTTGAGCGTTTTTAGTAAAACAGTATAGTTTTGTATTCGTTTTACTTAAATCGAACGATAGATTTGTAAGTAGTTGGTTATTAACTATATCGGTCCAGGTAATTACCGCTGCAAAGTTTCCATTATGTAACGCAGAATTTAATACATACTCTAAATTTACTAGGTGCTTCTGTCTAATAACAAGTAATTTGCTTGTATCAATAGAGCATGAGTCAAGTAAAGCTTTGCTCGGTACATGATCTGGCGCAATTAGTAACGTCCATGCATTAGAGCTATTGTATTGGTGTAATACTTTTAAAAGCTCAAAGGTCGCTGAAATTTCATCTTCAATTTGGATCAAATTTACGCAATCGCTTTGCTCGTCTTGTTGGTAACTTTTAACTGTTCTTACGGTAATAGGCTGTAACATAATTTCACTCACTGGGTTTTTATACAGTATTCCTATACAGTAGTTTATACAGTGCTTTCGTGCAAGCATTTTATGCTATTTATTTGTACAGTTATTCAGCCTTTGATCATTGTTTTTTATTTTTAAATCTATAATTATTTATTAATCAACTTGTTATAGGCTTGTTTTTGAGGGGGTATTTCAAAAATAAATTTTTGAGTAATGTTTTAATTTGTGGGTTTTATACTGTGTAGGAGTATCTTTGTAACTATATACAGTATTTTTCAACACTGTATACAGTACTTATAACTTAGTTGGTTTATGTGTCTTCACTCGTGCGAGGGATCATATGAGAAAACTGGAGTTGGTGAATTTGTTCGTACAAACTTGCTGCATAACATTGAGCATCTTTAAATCGCTTAGTTTCGATATGTTTGCGTATATCTGTAACCGCTGCAGTGGCAGG
>NZ_AUTI01000213.1:0-726 GCF_000497995.1 Pseudoalteromonas sp. TB25 | reverse complement strand
GGTGCGTATCCTTGGCTACTCGCTAAGCTCAACCACGCTACAGCATGAAATACACTTTGTGGCACGCCTTCACCTTTTACAAAAAATAAACCTAAATAAAACTGGGCTCTATGGTTTCCTGCCATTGCAGCAAGGCGCATCCATTTTACAGCCAATGGAGCTTGATTATTTTTTAAATAATATAGGGCTTTATTAATAGTACTTTGCTCATCTTTTTTATTATCAATGGGCGCGGGGCTGCTTTCTGGTTGAGTAACAAAACCTAAAATGTTGTCTAGCTGTTGCTCTAAGTCTTGCTCACAAGGTGTTGTTTTAAGCATATTGGTTCATTTATTATTTTAACTACTTTAACAGTTTAGTATATAGCAAGGTAAAATGTCCTGTAAAAGATAATTTTTATGTTAAAATCTCGTCACTTTTTACTATCACAAGTTTATTATGTTTGAAGCCTTATTTAAACTCAGCGAAAATAACTCAACAGTTAAACGCGAATGCGTTGCTGGCCTAACTACCTTTATCACTATGGTATACATTGTATTTGTAAACCCGGCTATGCTTGCTGAGGCAGGGATGGACCAAGGGGCTGCATTTGTAGCTACCTGTATAGCAGCTGCGATAGGCTGTTTTATAATGGGTTTGTGGGCTAATTATCCATTAGCATTAGCGCCTGGCATGGGACTAAATGCCTTTTTTACGTATGGCGTCGTATTAGGAATGGGTTATACC
>NZ_AUTI01000212.1:0-2312 GCF_000497995.1 Pseudoalteromonas sp. TB25 | reverse complement strand
GCAAGCTCATCAGGTTGCTCAATGATGTCTTCGGCTTCATTAAACAATTCACCTTGTGCGTCAAAGCCTTCGGTACTTTTACCAAATTGTTTTTGTTGCGCTAGGCGGAATTGCTCCTCTAGATACCGGTTTCTCGCAGTCGCTTGCGCTAACTTTTCAGCGTGCTCTACCAACAGCTTTTTAAGCAACGCCGGATCGTTTGGAAGGCGGTTAACATCAATATTCATCCTTCTATTTTATAATGTTTTTTACCGTAAACTAGCTTAATGCGATGGTTAATATTGATCCCGCGACGATCTAAATAATGCTAGCGTTTTCGATGTTGATTTGTTGATGCCCTATGACATCATACCCAGATAATAACCAGTGTAATTGTTGCTCGGTTAAGTTTAGGGTGTCGGCGCTGAGGTTTTTCGGCCATTTAAATTTGTGCTTATCGAGGCGTTTATACCACAGGGCAAAGCCTGTGTTATCCCAATACAATATCTTCAGCTTATCTCGGCTTTTATTACAAAAAACAAACACGGCACCGGATAGCACTGACAGTTCGAGTTCACTTTCAACAATGGCCGCTAAGCCATTAATGGATTTTCTGAAGTCGACAAACTGATTGCAAAGGTACACGTCGGGCACATCAATAAACATGTTCATGCTTGCAGCGCCTTTATTAAATTAGCCACCCATGTAGGCTCAGATGAGGTTGGTATAGTTAAATGAGTTTCACCATGAGATAACGTGATTGAGGCATTCACTTTATGGGGAATGGCTTTGTTTTGCACTTTCACCAATTTAGGTGCTTTTGCAGCGTCTTGTAACTTAGACCGATATTTATAAAAGTTTGAAGTGGGTAACATGTTTTCTTTACAAAATGCGACAATAGATAAGCCGCTGGTTTGTTGCTGCTCAATCAATTTTTGCCAGTCATTAAGGGTTCTTTTTTGCATAATACCTCCAGTAGAAACTGACGATATTTTCTATTAATTAAATCCACTCTGCTAGGTGTCGTTGCTCGGACGCTTACAGTCTTTAAACTCATTGAGTTAATTTAAATATGGACTAAAAAATGAAACTCACAAAAATTGCACTTGCTGTTTTACTTGCATCAGGGTTGGCTGCATGTAATAGCTCAACTCAAGCTGTTGATAAAAATATTGTTACAGAAACATCAATTCCTGGCGTTACACTTATTGAATCAGTGAAATCTAATGCAGGTGAAATCAACATACCGTATAAAAAATATAAACTAGATAACGGTTTAACTGTAATTGTGCATGAGGATCATTCAGATCCCTTAGTACACGTTGATGTAACATACCACGTTGGTTCTGCTCGCGAAGAGTTGGGTAAGTCAGGCTTTGCTCACTTTTTTGAGCATATGATGTTTCAAGGTTCAGAAAATGTTGCTGATGAGGAACATTTTAAAATAATATCTGAAGCAGGCGGTACTTTAAATGGTACAACTAACTCAGATAGAACAAACTATTTTGAAACAGTACCAGTAAATCAATTAGAAAAAATGTTGTGGCTAGAAGCTGATCGAATGGGCTTTTTACTCGATGCTGTAACCCAAGAAAAATTTGAAGTACAACGCGAAACAGTAAAAAACGAGCGCGGCCAACGTGTTGATAATCGCCCTTATGGTCGTTTAGGTGAACGTGTTGCTCAAGCGATGTATCCAGACGGCCATCCATATTCATGGCCTGTAATTGGTTTTATGGACGATTTAAATCGCGTAAATGTAAATGATTTAAAAGCATTCTTTTTAAAATGGTACGGACCAAATAATGCAACGCTTACCATTGGTGGTGACATCAGCGCTAATGAAATACTGCCATTAGTTACTAAATACTTTGCACCAATCCCAAAAGGTCCTGAAATACCTAAAGTTGAAAAAACAGCGGTAACACTAAATGCCGATAGATATATTTCAATGGAAGATAAGGTTCACTTACCTTTATTAAGTATGAGTTTCCCAACGACTTACGCTCGCTCTGAAGATGAAGCACCTCTTGATATACTTGCTGAAATATTAGGTGGAGGTAATAATTCACTACTATACAAAAACCTAGTTAAAACTCAACTTGCTGTTCAAGCAAGTGCAAATCATCCATGCCAAGAGTTAGCGTGTTCAATTAGCCTTTATGCTTTACCAAATCCTACAGCAGGGAAAACGTTAGCTGATATGGAAAAAATCATTCGTGATTCATTTGTTGAATTTGAAGAGCGTGGCGTTACACAAGATGATTTAGATAAAGTAAAAGCTAAAATAGAGTCGGGTGCAATTTTTGGTCTGCAAAGCGTATCAGGAAAAG
>NZ_AUTI01000211.1:0-9321 GCF_000497995.1 Pseudoalteromonas sp. TB25 | reverse complement strand
ATGCAAGTGATAGCGGCAGTTTTTTGACATAAACTGCCAAAAAACAGACACTTTTCGATTAATATATTAATTATCTGTAGGTAAAGATTACTTCGCCTACCAAAGTAAATTACAAATGGTAGACACTAGGTTAAATGCACTTTAGTTTTTTAATTAAATACAGAGTTCAATATTTGCATAACCTGAGTTTAAATTTTTATTTAAACCACTAATTAAGAGTCGCACTTTGGGTGCAAACCCCAAAAACTGTAACCAACTTTACAAAACTAAACTCTTAAAGTGGCGCTAACTAAACTTAGCAGTATAATTTTCTTTTATAGCTTCAAGGTAGTTGCAAACTATTTGCGCACTAGTGTAATAGTTATTTATTGCTAACTGTTCATCCTGGTCGCTATACAAAGAATTTATTAACATTGAGTGAGTGTGTAAAAGTGTGCCGCGTAACAACTCATCAAAGTAACTGATAGTGGTATTATGAAAGCTTGTAAGCCTATGAAGCTGCTCATCTAGTACCTCTAACACTGCATTAATAGAAGCCGGTTGGCTTGACAGTTGCTCAATAAATAAATTACATAAATCTAAAAACAACGGTACATCATTGTGGATCGCAGCAAAAGCATCATTAGTATAAGTTTCTGAGCTTTTAATCGCGTCAGCTATATGTGAAACCAGTGCTGCTTTATTTTCTATTGGAGTACTAACTAATGAGTCGGTCTGAGTTGGCTTTGCACCTTCAACATAGGCTCCATCACTGCAATTTTTTACCTTTAAATGCGAATTTTTCGCTAATGTTCTTTCAAGTACAGAGTGAGAGTACTTAAATATCTCATCTGTTTCTACGAAAGTATCAGGATCAAAATTACCTTTTAGTTTATATTTTGCTTTGTGTTTATATAAGCCAGAGTCTTGGTCGCCCTTATAATACACACTGTTTTTGGAGTGATGTTGCTCAGATTTATAACCCATATCAACACCAAATAAGGTAATATCGGTAAAACCTATTTTTTCACAAAAAGCCAGCGCACAATTACTCACTGTTGGATTACAATTCACCAATAATGCAGGTTTTACTTGAAGCCCTAGACCTTGAACAAAAAGCTTGCTACTTGCTTCCCCCCATTTTACGCCTTGGACTTTATTTTCAAACATAGCAAACACAGAAGGTAAAACAGTATTTAAAGCTAAAAGGGTAATATCACTAAAAAACTCTTTATCGTAAAAAGAAGCTAATACATCATGTGTTACTTGGCAGCGCTCCATCTCACAATGGAAGTCTGGCTTTAATCCATATTGATGCAAAGCACTGAGTGCCGTGCCACAACTTATAATAATTGCGTTATCTTGATGCTCAATCAGCCATTGTATGTCTTTATCTAATGATGGACCATTAGCAATTAAGAAGACAGGTATATCTTTTAACTTCTCTAAGCTATCAGGCCTAAGAAAAGGCACGTCAAAGTTTTTTGAGAAGTTTTCAATACTGAGGATAGCATCATCATAAAAACCAAACCCTAAAATATTACCAACAAATTGCTGTGAAAGTTGCTTAGTAACACGGTCGAGATAGTCATCATGATAATGTTTATATAAAAAGCTATATCCTGAGAAAAAGCGACCAAATCGCTGAAACACCGATTCCACTTCTTTACTAATACCCAGTTCAGTATCAAACTCACCAACGCTAAAATGTAATTCAGTGTTATTTACATTAAGCTGCTCAAAAATGTGCGACCAATCGGTTAAAAACAAGCTTAAATAAAGAAGATCAATATGAGGCTCATAAATATATAGCTTTTTCACTATATGGTCACTTAAAATAGAGTGAATATGATAACCGCAACCTATTCCCATTAGCATTAAAGTTGGCAAAACCTTAGGTAATCGATTACTTTTCTTTTGCTCGCTCTGCTGTTTTAAATTAATAGCAAGCTCATTTAAAAAATGACTATGAATAAATCCATCACTGATTTTTTCGCGGACAGAAAACTTATTTGTTAGCACAACTGGGTTTTCTTGAAAGCTTAAATACTGTACATATGAATCTTGATAAATATCATGTTTATATAGGTTTACTTTTTCTTTAGTGTCATAAACATTAACTTTCCCGTCTTCCATATGCAACTCAAAGCGGGAGAGCTGATAATTTAAAAAAGTATTGTAAATATCAGGATAAATAGACTCAAAAGCTAACATATTAGATTGAAACATTTTTTCTAAATCAAAATCAGGTCTTATAAAATCTTTTAATTTAGCCTCGTATTTTTTTCTATTTTCAATCTGTGTCTGTAAAAATGATTGATAGCGCTCAAGTTCTTCTAACTTTTCATTTATAGCCAATGTTAGGTCATTCATAATTACTCGCTTCCTTAACTATTGAGTAAGCTTTTAGCTGTTTTTTCTTTTTTTGCATTGAGATAAGTAACATATGCAGCCTTACTTTTTCATCACCTAACAAGTCATAATGCTTTTGAGTTTCTGCTTGGAACTGCACTATAAACTTACTGACAAACGCCTTACTTTCTGGTTCGAGACTACTGGATAGCTCAAGTAATTCGGCTAACAAGTTGTTTTTCTGTTTGATAACCTCTGCTAAACCGCTATAGTCTTCAGCCTTTATCATAGAGCACTCTTCTTTAAGTAAGTTTTTTAGGCACTCACTAAGCTGCATCGCCTTATAATTGAGAGACTTATCCACTTACAAACCACTTTGCTCTAAAAGTGCAAAACCTTTTTGTTTGTCTTCCTCTGTAATACCATCCCAAGCTTCTTTTATGGGCGAAAACAGCTCCTTTATTTCATCTAAAATATCTATCGAATTTTGTGTATTCGCTTCTGATAATCTAATAACTAAATAATCATAAAGAGCATTTAAGTTATCAGCTATATCACCACCTTGCTTTAAATTTAATCCTCCTTTTAATCCACCTATAATACCAATTGCTTTTTTAATACTATTATTTCTAGACTCAATATCTGAACGCTGAATAAAAACTTTAGCCTGATATACTTGAGTTAAAAACTCTCTCATCAAAATTTGAATAACTTGATGAGGATTGGCTTCTGAAAGAGAAAGTTCTTTTTGAGCTTTTTTATAGGTGTTTACACGTAAGTTCATATTATTCCTATTAATTATCACTTGATACACTTGTTAATATACTTGATATATAAGAGCTAGAAGTTTGGTATTGTGCAATTATGCTATCTAAAGACGCATACTGGCTTCGTAGTGATGCTTCAAGGTTTATAAGTCTTTCACTCAAAGTTTCTCTGTCTGTTTCAACTTTTTCTAAAGACACATTAAGGCTTTCTTCTCTTTTTAATAAAGATCCACCACTACCGGTGTAAAGTTCAATTAAGCTATCGACCTTATTTACTAGACCATCATCACTGCTAAAAAAACTTTGTAATGAGCTATACCTATCAGAGATCGTACTATTTAGTAACTCTTCACCACTTTGTAATGTGCCAATACCTAATGATGATATTTCCATCTCACCTTCACGGTTAAAGTTAATACCTATTTCTAATAATGACTGTATCTCTGTAGTACCACCTAGATCATTAGTAAACATTCTTTGCAATTGTTGTTCCACAGTTCTAACAGTACTGTCTGATGCTAAAGACCCAGATGAAGCATTTGACACCGTATCTAACTGCCCTTTAAGAACATTATAAGCATCAACAAACTCTTGCAAACCCTCTTTTACAACTCCTTCATCTACAGAAACACTAAACTCTTGGGGTTGAGTAGTTACTGATTTAAGAGTTATTGTAGTACCTTGTATTTTATCACTTAATTCATTAGTGGAGCTACTTACAGTCTGGTCGTTAATTAATGCCTTTGCGTCCTGTGATTGTTGTTGAATAACCATGCCTGAACTGCCACTAGGAGAACTCGTTGCTATGGCAGCAAGTGAATCATCATCTGATGTAACTGTAAGTGTATTACCGTCACCTGAAATGGAAGAGCTAAATGTTAAAACTGCGCCAGAGTCACTATTTACTATATTCGCACTAACACCAAAGTTTTCACTTTCTTTATTTATTTTATTTCTTATATCTTCGAGGGTATCTGCGCTTTCTATATTTACTGTAAATTCAGAACCACCTGCATTAAACGTTAAATTGCCAGTGCCAATAGTGCTATTGGAAGCACCTAATGCTACAGATTGTAATTTAGAGCCCTTTGCTAATTGCAACACTTCGACAGAAAAGTCTCCAGATTGCATAGAGCTGCCTACTTCTACTTCAAATGCTTGCTCTGACTCCTCTAAACCATTACCAAATGATACAAGCCTAGAATTGTACGTTTCATCATCGCCAAGTTTAGCAAGTGCATCATTAAATGTATCGAGGGCCGCTTTAAAAGTTCCAACACCTGATAGCTCTGTTGTGTAATTTATTTCACGAGCGTTGAGTTGGTTTGTCTTAACTGCGCTTTCAGCTTGAATAGTTACTTCAATTATAGACTCAAGATCTAAACCTGAACCTACCCCTGCAGATGTAATACTAGCCATAATTTAGCCCCTAAATTTCTTGGTCAAAAAGTAAACCTAGCGAAGTTCCAAAAATTTCTTCCTGTAATTTGTCTATTTTGCTTGCTAGCTCCAGCACTTCTTCACTTGGTATTTGACGTATAATTTCATTTGTTTCAGAATCGGTCACTACAACAAATGATTTTTTAGATTCTTCATGAATGTTAAACTTAAACTGTTTAGATTGAAGTTGAGATAGTGATTCTATTTTTAAAACTGACTCCTGCAAACTTTGTAACGAAATAAGTTCACCAGAACTAACTTGAACCTCTTGCTCTACTTTTTCATCACTGGTATTTAAAGTGAGTTGCCGCCCTTCACTTAAAACAGGAGTTAAATTGATATTTAAGTTCTGTTTGTTTAAATCAGCGCTATTTGACTCCATTTAATTTCTCCCAAAAAAAAAGCTTTGTCTACCAGATGTCTCCAGTATACAAAGCTTTTCTTAAATAAGCTTTTTTTATAAAAGAGACAAAGCAATCTGTGGTTGTTGGTTAGCTTGCGCTAACATAGAGCTTGATGCCTGCTGTAAAACTTGGTTTCGAGCAAGACTGGCACTTTCCGCTGCAAAATCAGCATCCATAATGCGAGATCGTGAAGCTGCAACATTTTCAGATACATTAGACAAATTGCGAATCGTTGAGCTAAAACGGTTTTGTTTTGCACCTAGATCAGCTCGTACATCATTAACCGTTTTCAGAGCTGCGTCTATACCATCTATAGCAAGCTGTGAAGTAGACGCATTACCTATACTCAAAGTATCAGTACCTAATCCGTTTGCTCCCATACTTGTAGCAATTGCAACTGAAATAGTTTGGCTTGCATCAGCTCCAACTTGAAATTCAACCCCATAACTACCATCTAACACTTTAACACCTGCAAATGTTGTAGTACTTGCAACTCGAGTGATTTCTTCATTTAATTGAGTAAACTCTTTTTGAAGAGAGGCTCTATCATCAGCGCTATTAGAGCCGTTAGCTGATTGGATAGACAATACACGCATACGTTGTAACATATTTGTTGTTTCATCTAACGCTCCCTCAGCAGTTTGAGCTATTGAAATACCATCATTTGCATTACGCGCCGCTTGGTCTAACCCTTTCATTTGAGACTCTAAGCGAGAACCTATTTGTAAACCAGCTGCATCATCAGCAGAGCTGTTTACACGTAAACCAGAAGATAGACGCTGGAATGACGTAGATAAATCGTTTGTAGAGTTTGATAAGTTACGTTGTGAGTTTAATGACATTACATTTGTATTTACGCTTAAAGCCATGATAGCCTCCTAATAATTTAACTAGATGGGAATCAAGCTTAACGTTAAACGTATTTTGCTCTGTGATTCCTGATTCAATTAAGTTATCGGCGCTAGATTTATTTACTTTAATGTTTTTTAGCTTTATTTTTTATTTTTATCTTCTAAAGCTTTAAAGCTAGGTAAAACCTAGCTTTAATTAGAAGACAATGGTTACTGTAATAATGATAATGCAATCTGAGGCTGCTGATTTGCCTGAGCAAGTATAGTACTTGATGCTTGTTGCAATACTTGATTTCGAGCCAAGCTAGCACTTTCCGCAGCAAAATCGGCATCCATAATGCGCGATCTAGAAGCCGATACGTTCTCTGCAACATTACTTAAATTTCGAATTGTAGAACTAAAACGATTTTGTTTGGCACCTAAATCAGCCCTAACATCATTAACAATTTTTAATGCGTCATCTATACTATCAATCGCTATTTGTGCTCCGGCAGCTGTCGAAATAGTATGTGTTATAACTCCCAGTCCTGTAGCCCCCATACTTGTAGCAATTGAAACTGAAATAGTTTGATTTGCATCTGCGCCAACCTGAAACTCAGCAGAGTATTCACCATTTAGAACGTTTACTCCACCAAATGTCGTTGTCTCAGCTATTCTGTCTATTTCTTCTTTTAATTGGAGGAACTCTTTTTGCAGCGCAGCTCTATCATCATCGCTATTAGAACCGTTAGCTGATTGAATTGATAAAACACGCATACGTTGCAACATACTTGTTGTTTCATCTAAAGCTCCTTCAGCCGTTTGTGATATTGATATACCGTCGTTTGCATTTCTAGCAGCCTGATTTAAGCCATTTACCTGAGTAGTTAAACGAGAACCAATCTGCAAACCAGCGGCATCATCTTTTGCGCTGTTTACACGCAAACCCGATGATAGTCTTTCAAACGAAGTACTAAGGTCATTCGTTGAGTTTGCTAGATTTCTTTGAGAGTTTATCGAAGCAATATTTGAGTTTACTGTTAAGGCCATTTTACCATCTCCTAGTGTTAAGGTGCGGTTCTATATGCTTTAAGCAGGAACCACTATTTGTAGTTTATCTTTGTTAATTTAAATGCATGAGTCATGCCAACTAACAAAAAAACTTAAGTAACTGTTTTTAATTGATATATCCGGACAGGCAGTAGAATGAATTTGAATTAACATATTTTTATAAGGGAGTTATTAGTAAGTGACATATTTTTGCCGCTCACTTTCACTTATTTCTATATGCGAGGAGGCAAGTTATTACCTTTTAGTAAGCTAATAACTCTAATAACGGAATTTACAAATAATCAAATAATGAAAGGTTGGATAAACGCCCAAAAGTTGCCTGCGATGCTTGCAATGCAGTTTCTTGCTTAGTCAATTCGCTAATTGCTTCAACCATATCAACTTCTACTAAGTTAGAGCGATTACTTTTATTTTGTATGTCAATCGACAAGTTTGAAGCTGTAATTCTATCGACTACATTTAGCCGCCCGCCTAAATTTGCTTGGGTAAATACAACTTGTTCACCTGCATTCTGCAGTTGTACAACTCCATCAGCAAGTACTTGTTGAAAGTCTTCACCTTCAAGTGTGCCATCGTTAAGGCCTGCAATAAGTGCTTGTAATGTATTAAGTACATTTTCTTTGCCTGGTTTTTCAAGGCTAATATCTAGCTGTCCAGGCGCACTGCCTTCTAATTCAATCGTCATACCTGCGTATTCAATTGTATCATCGTTAACTTCGCCAGTTACTGCGGGGGTTAGTGCTGCGCCGTCTCGGTATATTTCGTAGGTTTGTGGATCTGTTGCTGTAGCACCTGGGCTTACTAATACACTATATGTATTTGCTGTTGCCGAAGCTGCTGGGTCTGCGTTGTAATTTTCTTGATGAAATTTATCAAACTCAGCTTGGCCGTCAACATATACACTTGCCGCTGTAATAGAGCCTGAAACACTT
Source organism: Pseudoalteromonas sp. TB25 (assembly GCF_000497995.1). NCBI lineage: Bacteria > Pseudomonadati > Pseudomonadota > Gammaproteobacteria > Alteromonadales > Pseudoalteromonadaceae > Pseudoalteromonas > Pseudoalteromonas sp. TB25. The sequence goes on along the minus strand of NZ_AUTI01000211.1, from coordinate 1,546 downwards.
GCCGTGTTAGATTTTACGTTTAACCGCGCATCAACCTTTTCAAACGTATCAAAGCCGTTATCGCTTGATTTAATTGATACACCTTCAGCTATAGTTATTTGGTGCTGACCTTGGTCGCCATTATAAGTGTATTCTTCTGCAACTGAGTCAAACTGATATGGTTGCGTATTGTCTTGGTAACCTGAAAATATAAATTTCCCATCTTCTAAACGGGTATTCATTAGGTCAAGTATACTACTTTGTATCCCTTCTAATTCTGAAGCTATAGAACTTAAATCAGACTTACTTAATGCTCCGTTACCTGCTTGAATTGTTAATGTTTGTGCTTTTTGTATAGCATAGTTAATACTTTCTAATATAGTTTCCTCACTATTTAATCTATTACTAAGCTGGTCGATATTTTTAGTGTATTGCTCATTAGTTTGTATTTTATTTGAATACAGCATAGCTTGCGAAATAGCAGCTGGCGCTTCTGAGGTGGTTAAATACTTTTCACCTGTTGTTACTCGCTCTTGAGCATTTGCAACACCTTGTTGGTTGTCGAGTATTTTATTTATGTTGTTTTGGTACATTAAATTATTTGATAAACGCATAATTACCTCGCCGCATTTAATAAGGTGTCAAAAATTTCTTGAGCTGCTGCTAAAACTTGTGCTGATGCTGAGTATGATTGCTGAAAACGCAGTAAATTTGCAGCCTCTTCATCAAGGTTCACACCAGATAAAGACTCGTACCATGCCTCAGATTGCTGTGCTAGAGCGTCAAATGCAGCCCCACTTGTGATTGCTTGGCCAGTTACAACACCTATATCACTCACTAATCCTGAATAAGCTTGGTTGAACGTTTTATGGTTGTCGGCCGTTGCTGTTGTTTCTACATTTAAACGGACTAACTCACCATTTTGTAAATCAGCTAATTTTAAACCATTACGGTTATCGTCAAAGCCGCCTTCGTTAAACTCAAGTGTAAAGGTATCGCCTGTTGCTGGTGTACCTTCTATATCAAAATCGAATCCGTAGGTATCAAATGGAGCACCGGCTTGCGATAACATTCCTTTTGCAGGAGGAGTAATAGTAAAAGTATTCGTTCCGCTATTATCTGTAATTTGATATTCGTTAGCATTACCTGTTTTAACAAGCGTTATTTCACCGTTTGTTAAGCTTGGTGTTGAAGTAAATCCACCGGAGGTAACACTTGTTACTTCTCCCGCTGAAATAGTAGCGGTACCTATATTATTTAAATCGTTAGCAGTACGGATTGGCGATGCTAGTGCTAAATCTTCTGCGCGCCCTGTTGCAAGTGTAATACTTGAAGCGGCATCTGAATTAAGCTTTATTTGAAACTGATCACCCTCAACACCTGCCCCAGATACATTTACTTGAAGACCAAATGATTCGCCGGTGGTTATAGTCGATGAATCAATAACACCTGTCGATATATCAGCAAGTGAAGGCTGCCCTAACGGATCGCCTTTGTTATCTATAGGTTGAATACTTACTTCATTAGCATTAGCTGTATAAGTAATAATAAAGTCACTGGCAGGAAG
>NZ_AUTI01000210.1:0-12718 GCF_000497995.1 Pseudoalteromonas sp. TB25 | reverse complement strand
TTTGTAACCTAGTGGGCTAAGTAAAAACCGAGCAACAAAGAGTTAATCGTCCCTAGAAAGAACCCAAAGGGCAGCGCATGTTTGGTATTTATGCTGCGTTATCGCCTATTCATGGGGAATAACCACACTACATAGGCTCCGCCTTGCCTAAAAACCAAACATACTGCTGCAAATTCACCCACCAAAGATCAACACGCCCTAGTATATTTAAGTAAGCGCTTAGCTTTGAAAATTAAGCAACCGCTTGCTCTAAAATTTCGCGGCTTTCTTTTAGCGTAATAGCTTGGTTTTCGCCTAGAGCAACCATGCCGTGAGCTTCAAGTTTGCCAATAATATTGTCAATAGCAGCGGCTTTATCATCGCCATGTTCAGTAAGCTGGGTCGCTACGTCGAGGCTATGGTAAAACGCCTCAATTGCTGCAATTGTTTTCTCTGCTAAATCTTCAGATTGCTCAAGACCAAATACGTTTTTACCCATTTGCTCAAGCTTTGCTTTTTTAACTGCAAATTGGTTACGTAATAAAGAAGGCTGAACAATAGCAAGTGAACGTGCATGATCAACACCGTAAGCGGCTGTAAGCTCGTGGCCAATCATGTGTGTTGCCCAATCTTGCGATACACCAGAACCAATTAAACCATTAAGTGCTTGGTTAGCAGCCCACATAAGGTTTGCACGCCATGCGTCATCTTGGTTTTCAAAGTTATCACCTAAAGTTTTAAGCGTTCTTAAAAGTGCTTCAGCGTAACCTTCTTGAACTAATGCTGTTTCAGGGAATGTTAGGTACTGCTCACAGGTGTGAACCCATGCATCTACTAAGCCATTCACAAGTTGGCGCTGCGGTAATGTTTTCATTACATCAGGGTCCATAATCGCAAATTTAGGAAGTACTTCTGGTGATGCAAACGGTAGTTTTTGCTTCGTTGCTTCTTTGCTCACAACTGAGTTTTGGTTAGATTCAGAACCCGTTGCTGGCAATGTTAATATTGCACCGATTGGTAATGCGCTAGTAATAGTATGCTTACCAGTAGGAATATCCCAACCTTCGCCATCATAAACGGCTGATGCGGCAATGTATTTAACGCCGTCGATTACTGAACCGCCGCCTACGCCTAATACAAAGTCGATGTCTTGTTCTTTACAAATTTTTACTGCTTGGTCTAGCACTTCAATTGTTGGGTTAGCGCCAACGCCCGAAAACTCAACCCAGTCAAAGCCTTCAAGTGCTGCTGCAACTTGGTCGTACACGCCGTTCTTTTTAATTGAACCGCCGCCGTACACTACAAGTACTTTTTGATCTTTTGCGATCAAATCAGATAGTGCCGCAATTTGTTGCTGACCGAATTGGATAAGAGTTGGATTTACGTAGCTAAATTTCATTATTTTGCTCCTAGGTGACGGTTAAATACTAAATAGAATGCTTAGTTACTAGCTAAGCCAAATTTCAATGAGTGCATATTAGTAGCAAAACAAACATAAAAAAAGCCCAATAACTCGCAAAAGCTTGCCTAAAACTACCAACGTTGTTATTTTACGCAAAATACACTCAATTAAAGATGCCTTTTATGCCCACCATAGCCAATATGTTGCAACAATACGCCGAGCATAATCAATTACTCAGCTTTGAAGGCACCATGGAAACTATCATTCCAGGCGTGTATTTTCATCGAGCAACTAAAAGCTCGCCGCGCCAGCCGCTTATATATAACTCAGGTATTATTATTGTTGGGCAAGGTCATAAAATAATTCACTTTCCTGAACATCAAATAAAATACGGCGCAGGCGACTACTTAGTCCTTGGCGTACCGGTGCCATTAGAGTGTGAAGCATTTACTGATAACGACTTACCCGTTATGGGCATTGCCATAGATATAAACCCTGCAATGCTACACAAACTCGTTAATCAAATAATGCAGCATAAGCCTCTTTCAGCGTTATCGTCGTCTGCACAAATTGGCGCAGTACAGTCGGCAACTCTAGATACAGCAATGGAGCTCGTTACTCATAGGTTATTAACTGTTTTAAATAACCCCATTGAGGCTGACATTTTTGGCGAGGATATAGTAAAAGAATTGGTATATCGCGTACTTTGTGGTCCACAAGGACATACTTTAATAGGGCTTGCTATGCATGATGGGCATTATGCACGTATCGCCCGCACGCTCTCAACTATGCATAGTAGTTATGCCAATCAAATTACGGTTGAAGGGTTAGCTGAAGATGTAAACATGAGCGTATCGTCGTTTCATCGTGCTTTTAGGCAAGTTACGTTTGAATCCCCGCTACAGTATTTAAAAAAAGTACGCTTAGCTAAGGCTAAAGAGCTTATAACCACTAGTGGAAGTAAAGCCAACGAAGCTGCATTAAAGGTTGGCTATACCAGCCCATCGCAATTTAGCCGCGAATTTAAACGCCACTTTAATAAAACACCTAGCGAAGTATTAACTCAATTACACAGTTAATTTAACTAATTAACTAATAGCTAAATAGGTGGGCTCTGCTAGTATAAAAAAATGTAGTTGAGCTTGGAAGTGCTTATGGCTGACAAAAAATATCATAAAAATACAGTTCCTAATATTTTACACGGAGGTGCTAAATACGTATTTCTTTTTTTTATTTACTTAATAGCATTTAATAGCAATGCAGGCGATTTTTGCGATATTACCCCCTTAAATAGTCAGTCCCCTCCATCATCTTTACAACCTAATACAACTTCTGAACTTCAGGCAAAACGCGGTACAAACCAATTTCAGCTTAACTGCTTGTTACAGCGTGGCGGCGTACTTTCGTTTTTGCGCCCAGGTCTTGATGATTTTACATGGCAGCAAAACGGTGTAATAAAGCAGCCATTAAAATCGGCACAAGTGGCATTTTTAATGGACTCAGGAAACTTTACAGCCATTATTACAGTTGAGTCAAAACTTAACTATACACCACGCTTTAAGTGGCAAAATACACAAGTTTTTTTTAAAGAAACACAGCAACATAATCTCATTATGGGTGCTTTTTATGGGCTGTGTATCACACTCATTTTTTACGTATTTATAATGGGCTACAGGCTTCACGACAAGATATTTAAGCTATACAGCGCTTATATTTTTTGTATTGGCAGCTTTATTTTGCTTCAAGAAGGCCAACTCTATTTATTTATAACTGACCACGTTTCATCACTCCTATTTGATTTATACTTACTCAGCATAGGTTTAACAGTACTCAGTGCTACATGGTTTATGTGCGCATTACTTGAATTAAACAATAGATGGCCAAAAACAAGTAAGATTTTAAAAATTATGGCCGGTATTGTTATGTGCTTTTCTTTAATAAAAATATTGTTCAGTAACACTTTGATTTGGCAAATAGCTGGCAACATCATGGCTTACGGCTCATTAATTATTGTGACTGTTATTTTTGTTTTAGCGGCACAACAGGCTCGCAAAGGAATACGCGAAGCAACGCTTGTTTTTGTAGCATTGAGCTTGGTGCTCGTAAGCATGATATTTAGAGTATTACTTATTAATCAAAGCCCATTTATGCAACGTTACGGATTTATTATGGCTTTCGCTGTGGAGTCATTTTTACTAGCAGTAGCTGTTTCTAGGCGTATTAGCCGTATGCGAATCGCACAAAAACGCGCCGAAACCGAAGCCGATTACGATCACCTTTGTGGCATTTTAAACCGCCGTGGCTGGGGTAAAAAATCATCAGAGCTGATTGAGCTGCATGCAAAAAAAGGCGGAGTTTTATGTTTAATGTATATAGATTTAGATGACTTTAAACAGATAAACGACAATTATGGGCATGCCGTAGGCGATGAAGCTTTATGTAAAGTAGCCGCCAGTTTAAAAAGTATTGTACGCACCAGCGATGCAGTCGGCCGCTTAGGCGGCGATGAATTTGTAGTACTTGCCCACTTTTACAGCAAAGCGCAAGTAAGCCCAAAAACACACCATCTAAAAATAGAGTTAGATAAACTCGCCATCACGCATAACGACCAGCCTATTGCTATAAAGGCAAGCATTGGTAGCAGCGTATTTAGTGAGCCTCCTAAAAATATTGACGAAATTTTAAAAGCCGGCGACACCGCTATGTATCATGAAAAACTACAGCGTAAAGTAAAGCCGCTCACTTTAGTTGATAGCTAGCTTTAAGTATTTAAAACCGTAGCTGGCTTAGCAAACTGCTTACGGTTTATATAGTGGCTAAAAATAATAGTAAATAACGTTGAGGCTTGTTTGCCAATAAAGTGGGCAACACTACCCATTACCGCTAAAATAACCGGAAAGGTAGAGATTAACCGCTCCACGCAGACCCTATATGCTGTGATATAAACGTAACAAGTACGATAAAGCCCGTCACTAATATCATTTTACCAAAAGCTCCCAGCGGGCATTTAATGGTTTTGCATCAACTGATATATTTAGCCTTGTAGAGATAATAGCTAAACCGAGTAAAATACAAAGCGAAATCACCCTCGCCACAATAATATTCACTGGTAAAAATAAAGTAATAACGCTAAATACACACCAAATACTCAACGCTGTAAAAAGCGATTTAAGCATTCCAAATCTTTGTGAAACAACCAAGTAACTAAAACAAAATAAGCCTATACCGCTCATACCATAAAGAGAGGCCACCGCTGAGTTAGCTGCAAATAATTTACCTTGTTCTAATGCTATAAAATAAGAAATAGGCCAGAGGTAATAGGCAAACCAGGAATTATGCCGCTAACAAAACTACCAAAGCGTTTTTGGGCGAATGTTATTAGTAAAATAAGCAAAGGTGCAATTATGAGTTTAAGCAGCATAAATAACAATAAAATATGAGAGCTGAAATTAAGTCTAGGTGTCTATACTTATATTGTAGAGTGAATAAAAATCATGTATGTAGCGTAATTTTTTTACCTGTAAATATTAACTAATTTATCAAAACACTGATTAATAGTTATAAAAAAACCACTTATTGAAGTGGTTTTTTAGCTTAACTTAAGCAACAGCATTTATACTTTTTTAAATAAAACCTCTGGGTTTACCATGGTTTTCATTTCAAGCACATTGCCATTTGGATCTTCAATAAAAAACGTTTCTTGCTCAAACTCATCACCAATAAAACGGCGGTATGGTTTATCTAGGTATTCAATACCCGCATCTTCAATACGTGTTTTTAACCCGTTAAATTCATCTTCAGATAGGTGAATCCCAAAGTGAGGTACTGCCACAGCTCCCATATCAACATCATGGCGAACTGTTGGTAGGCGCTCAACGCTTTGGTGTAAGGTAAGTTCATTGCCCCAAAAATCTATATCTACCCAGCGACCTTCTTCACTATTACCCGTTTTACAGCCTAGTACGTCACAATAAAACGCTTTAGCCACTTTTAAATCGCCAGCCGGAATAGCCAGATGCAAACAGTTAGACATAAATAACCCTTGGTTAACACTTTAATACATTAAATTATCGCCATTATACATAATTTGTGATTTATAGAACATTAACAGCAACGCTATTAAGCATATTTAATACCTAAGAGTCGTTTAAAAAACACGCTTTTTAAATGTGTAATTACTTATAACATTTATTTGTTAGAGAGTATTAGAAAGCGCAAAAGGATTAGTTTAAAATGCGCCGCTATGATTAAATTCTTACTTTTAAAATTCATTACTTTCTTTTTAGGCTTTGTAGCTTGCTTTGCTATGCACACTACTTTTGCACTGCCTTTAGTAATTTCTGCCGCGCTAACGGGGCTTATTGGCTCTTTTATTCCTTTTCCTGCGCGTTATAAAAACCATCCTTATGCTGCAATTTATGCTGGTAGTTTTGCCGGTATGTGTTCAACCCATTTAATTACCAGTTACTGGGAAATTGCTATTATTTCGCTTATTGGCTCAAGTTTGTATGTGCTTACTATGAATATGTTTACAGGCTTTGGTGGCAAACTTGGCAGTGTCGCTTTTGCAAGCGTGGCACTTTTTGTATTAGCTAAAGGAATCGTACTATGAGTATTGAATACCCATTACTTGTACTGCTTGGTGCTTTTTTAACGTTTTACCTAGCTAAACATAGTCGCTTTGATGGTATAAGAGCATCCTCTTCACTTTCTATTATTACTTACTTAATTTTTAGCGCATTGAATTTAAACCCCGATTTATACGCGATTATATTTTTTGGCGGTACATTTATTGGCATGAGCGCCCCGCATCGTTTTGGTATTTATACGGTAGCAAGCTCATCTGTTTTATTTTCAATATTATTTGAATTTCTTGTACCAAAACTTGACGGCTACGGTGGTGCACTAGGTATTAGTGCATTTTTATCTGTATGTATTTGCCATACCTGTATTTTGTTAGGTGCCCCAAGAAGTAAAAAACCACCACCAGTTCAATAAAAAATTATTGAACTGGTCTAGTTTCTCCCTGCATTCGCTTTAATATAGTAGAGAAATTAGAGTGTAAAATATTCATGTTTTAAGCTGTTCTTTTTCTCTGCAAGTCTGTTAGAATCTTTCGCGAACTTTATTTACCCTAAATAAAGACAATCATATATGGATTTATGAAAATGAAAAAACTAATCGCAGTAGCTGCACTATCTTTACTACCTTTCTCAAATGCAATGGCTGACCAAGATATTGGTTGTGGTCTTGGTTCTATGTTATTTGCAGGTCAGCAAGGTAAAGGCGTTAAAATTTTAGGCGCTACAACAAACGGTACTTCTGGTAACCAAACTTTTGGTATCACTTTTGGTACTTTAGGTTGTGATGGTACTGGTACAGTAACGTCTTCAGAAAAAATTGCTTTATTCATTGACGGTAACATGGAGCAACTTGCTCGTGATATGTCAAAAGGTGAAGGCGAAACTTTAGCTACTCTAGCTGAAGCTTGGGGTGTTGCAGATCAAGATAAAGCAGCATTCAACGCGCTTGCTCAAGCACAGTTTTCTTCAGTATTTACTTCTGAAAACGTAACTTCGCAAACAGTTTTAGAAAACCTAAACACTGTTCTTGCAAGTAACGCACAACTTGCTTCTTATACTCTTTCTTAATCAGCTAAATTAGCCGGTTTTATACGTATAAATAAAGCCGCTGGAGTATTTCTCTAGCGGCTTTTATTGTTTAGTGATTATGAAAAAAATATTCTTTGTTTTATCAATTGCGCTGTTTAGTACTTACGTAAACGCTCAAAGTTTTAAAAATGACACCTTAGCAACCGACCCTTACTGGCTCAAATTAGGTCATTACCGTGGGGCCACATTAGGTGGTTGGAAAAGTGAAGTAGATAGTGCTGAGTTTTTTTTATCTCCTATAGGTAAAACAAGTCCACTGGACGAACTTGAAGCCACTATAGCCGCATTTAGTGGTAAAAATACTGACCCAAAAACAACACAATCTCGCTGTCGGTTTCCAGCACGCTATAAATGGCTAAAAACAAAAATTAAAAATAACTGGCCCGCGCTTAATTGCCCAGAGCTTCAGGCGTGGCAAAAAATAATCAACCCAAAAGGGGTTACGTTAGTTTTTCCTACTGCATTTATGAATAGCCCATCATCAATGTTTGGTCACACCTTACTTCGTATTGATGCAAAAGATCAGACCCGCCATAAAGAGTTGCTCGCATTCGCAGTTAATTTTGCAGCAGAACCAAACGGCTCAGACAATGCAGCTATGTACGCACTAAAAGGCCTGATTGGCAGCTATCCTGGTAAATTTTCGCTTATGCCGTACTATAAAAAAGTACGCGAATATAATGATTTAGAATCTCGTGATATTTGGGAATACAAACTTAATTTATCTGAGCCACAAGTAGAGCTTATTTTATTGCACTTATGGGAGCTACAATCAGCTACATTTGATTACTTTTTTATTGATGAAAACTGCTCCTACCAATTACTTGCATTATTACAACTCGCACAAGAGGACCTTGATTTAACATCGTCATTTAATATGCAAGCTATTCCATCAGATACCGTCGCAGTACTAAGAAATAACAACTTACTACAAACTCCTAATTACCGCCCTGCTTTTGGCACTAAGCTTTACCATTACTCTACTCAAATGACTAACGAACAACTTGATGATGCAAGAGAGTTAATGCAAGGTGGCTCCCTCAATACTCGTAATTACTCACAGTCGCAATTAGTCGCAATATTAGAAATGGCGTATGAATGGTTAAATTTTGAATTTTACGATAAAGCATTAAAGCGTGAAGAAATTGCACCGCGACTAACTAAGCTACTACTAATGCGCAGCAAATATAAAGTAGCTTCGCCATTTACTAAGCCAAGTCGTCCTATTGCTTCTCCAGAGCAAGGTCATGGCTCTTCTAAAGTAACGCTTGGAAGAACTGAGTATGCCCATCAAAGTGACTTAACAAGCTTTGCGTATCGCCTTGCATACCATGATTTATTAGATAGCTCAGCTGGATTTATTCCTGGTGCTCAAATTAGCTTTTTTGATATTGAAGGAGCCATAAGCGATAAGGGTAACACGCGACTTGAGCATTTTTATTTATTAGATGCTATGTCACTTGCACCCGATAACCGCGTGTTTGATAGCTGGTCTTGGAACTTTAAAATGGGCTTTGATCGTCAGCCTAATAATAATATTCAACAAGGTCGTTGGTTTGCTAAAGGTGGATACGGAAAATCAATCGGTAACCCAAACACGTTACACGGCTATTTACTTGGCCAAGTTGAATTTAATAATGGTGACATAACAGACAACCTAACAACAGGCATTGGTAGTGAAGCTGGTGCAATATGGCAAATAAATAACAGTCATAAACTCGCTCTTACAGCAAACATAACATGGTTAATAGATGGCCAAGCAGATAAACACAGTGACTTTGCAATAAAGTGGAATTACTCCTTATCACGTAATTTATCTATACGTACTGAACTTAAAAACCAACATTGGTATACAAGTAGTACATCGGCTAAATTTGCAATTCAATACTACTTTTAATCATTGCATATACCCACAAGGGCTCAATTATTTTTACAGCGCTTGTGGGTATATAAAACTTTACTCAATACACGTTCAATTTTCACTTCTTTAATTATGCAATAGACTCTCTACATACCTATTCATTTACTTATTTTATACATTTGAGTATATATTTCAGACAAGACCCTTTAAACTCAAAGTATTGTAGTTAGAAAGATTCTCTTATGTATCTGCGTGTTGTAGTTTTCATTTTCGTTTTTATTTTTTGCAGTAATGTAAGGGCAGTAAGCTCTCTTACTTTTATTGCCGAAGATTTACACCCTTACCATTTTAAAAACAAAAGCGGTGAAGCTGACGGAGCTTCCGTTGATATTGCTAAGGCTGTTTTAAGAGAAGCAAAGCTACAAGCTAAATTTGAAATAATGCCAATGGCACGAGCCTTTCATCAGCTAGCAGCTAATCCAAACACAATTATGCTCTCTTTATTAAAAACTCCCGCTAGGCAAAGTCAGTTTAAATGGTTAGGAGCGGTATACTTTACTGATGCCTACCTAGTTAGTTTAAAAAGCCATAAAGACGAAGTAACTCATTTAAATCATGCAAAATTTTATAAAGTAGGCACTATTCGTGGATATTTGAGTGCCAAATATTTAATAAAGATGGGGTTTGAAGAAGATAAAAATTTAATACTAGCTAGTTATTATCAGCAGGCATGGCAAATGCTTTATAAGGGTAGAACTGACTTTGTCCTTATGAATACACTCACCTTAGATAATGAACTAAAAATGTCAGGGCTCGACCCAGACTTAATAACTAAACGACTTCATTTAGCTGATTTTCCTTCAATACTCTATTTTGCTGCTAATAATCAGCTTGACGATAAAACAGCAAACTTAATCTCGCAGGCATTAAAAACTATAAAAGTAAGTGGCGAATACCAAGCCATTTTAAAAAAGTGGCAACTCCCTCTTCCTCCTTCTATAAATTAAACCTATTTAAATAAGTATATTAGCAAACATCAAGCGCTACCAAATATGATGAAAAACACCTCTGTTTAACAATTTTAAATAACATAATAACGTTAACCAACCCTATTGGTTAACCAAAACACCGTCATTAAAATAACAATTAATTATAAAAAACTACAAATTGGTAAGTTTTAATTTTTAAATTGGTATGTTAGATTGAGGTTAAGCGACGCCTGTACCGCGCAATTTTTACTTCATCACACAGAGACAATAATGATAAAAAATACATCCACATTTAAACTTACGGCTTTAGCCGTTATCACACCTCTACTTTTTACGGCTTGTTCAAGTACCCAAAGCACTAATCAGAAAAGCGATGCGCCGGTACCTGCAACAAAGTTTGATTTATCACACTGGAAAATAAATGTACCAGTGGATTTAAACAACGACGGTAAAATTGATGAAATAGATGTAGAAGAAATTCAGACTTACGCACACCCTGATTTTTTCTATCTTGATGATAAAGGCTACATGGTATTTACCTCCCCTAATAAAGCGCTTACAAGTGCTAACTCTACTAATACCCGTAGTGAACTTAGACAAATGATCCGTGGATCAAATACTAAAATTAAAACTAAACACTCTAAAAACAACTTTGCTTTAGCTGTTCACCCGCTATCTGACCGATTTGGCTCTGTTGGTGGAAAGATGGAAGCAACGTTAAAAGTAGATCACGTTGCGCTACGTGCGACTGATCCTGATAAAAAAGCGGCTTACTCGGTTGTTGTAGGGCAAATTCACGCAGGTAAAGATCAGGCACTTATTGATACCAAGCTTGGTTATGGCTGGGGCAATGAGCCACTTAAAATATATTACAAAAAATGGCCAGGGCATAAAACAGGCTCAGTTTTTTGGAACTACGAACGTAACTTACCTAAAACCAATCCTGACCGTAAAGACATTACTTACCCAGTTTGGGGTAATACATGGGAAAACCCTAATGAGCCTGGCAGTGCCGGTATTGCACTAGGTGAAGAATTTAGCTACACGGTCAATGTGTATAAAAATGTTATGCACCTTACATTTAGCGCACAAGGCAAAGAAGACGTTAACTACTCTATTAACTTAGGTAATAACGTAGATGCTTATGGCAAAGTGGACGAAAAAGACCATCCACATGGTTACGCTGCAGATTGGCATTACTTTAAAGCCGGCGCTTATAACCAATGTAGCACTAAGAGCGCTAAAGGTATTTGGTACCCAGGTTGTTTAGGCACTGGCGATTGGACTACAGATAAACAAAATGGCGATTACGCTCAAGTAAGCTTTAGTAAACTAGAGTTAAGCCCAGCGACACCGCCAACAAAATAACTATGCTAGTACAGCCTCAGATAAGTAATTTTTTAGTGATGTAAACAGTGGCGTTGGTAGATTATTAATATCGCACCAGCGCCACTTTAAACATTTATTAGGCTCTTTAAGCTCAGGCTCTCCGCCTTCAAAATCAGCTTTTACATACAACGTAATATAGTGTTTGTTCTCTGCTGTAAAAATATCATTGGTAAAATCAAGCTTAGTAACTTTACTTACCTTTAAACCTGTTTCTTCAAACACTTCTCGTATTGCACATTGTTCAACACTTTCACCAAACTCTAAATGTCCACCAGGTGTTGCCCATGTATTAGCACCATGCGCGCCAATGCGCTCACCTAGTAAAATTGTGTTTTGATGCTTTATGATAACCGCAACCCCTACTCTTACTACGTTACTCATATCGTATTTTCTCTTATTTTTACTGCCCGCCATGCTGAACCACACGCTTTGTGTTGTCAATTTTGTATTTTTAAAACCAGTGTATTGATTAACTTTTAGCCGACCAAGGTCGAATAGCTTGCTTGCTAAAAAAAGCCTACATTTTGTAAGGTCTCTCACACACAAATTTAGTTTTAGGAGCCTTACATGTCAGGCAAATATAAACAGCAATATAATGGTTTTAAACAAAACCCAGCCCAATTTTGGCTCGAACAAAGTAAAAATATTCCGTGGTATAACCCCCCCACAAAAGCATACACACAAGACGACGACGGGCTTTACCATTGGTTTAGTGACGGGCAATTAAACACCAGTTTTTTAGCACTAGACCAACACGTTATTGCCGGATTTGGCGAGCAAACTGCACTGATTTACGACTCCCCAGTCACTAATACAAAGCAAACTTATAGCTACTCACAACTACAACAAGAAGTTGCTAGATTTGCAGGCGTAATACAATCGTTAGGTGTTACAAAAGGCGACCGCGTTGTTATTTATATGCCAATGATCCCACAAGCTGTTATTGGTATGTTGGCGTGCGCTCGTCTTGGTGCTATTCATTCGGTGGTATTTGGTGGGTTTGCTGCACACGAATTAGCTGTACGCATTGATGATGCCAAGCCCAAACTTATACTTAGCGCCTCATGCGGTGTTGAAGTAAACAGCGTTATTGAATACAAACCACTTATTGATAACGCAATAGACTTAGCTACGCACAAAGTAGAACACTGCGTTATTTATCAGCGTCCACAAGTAACCGCCACTCTTAAGCCTAAACGAGACATAGATTGGACTCAGGCAATGCAAACGGCTGCAAGCGCAGATCCGGTGCCTGTAAATGGAGATGATCCGCTTTATATTTTATATACCTCAGGCACGACAGGCACACCCAAAGGCGTAGTACGCGAAAATGGCGGTCACGCAGTGGCAATGCAATACAGCATGGCAACCGTTTATGGTATGAAGCCCGGCGACGTATTTTGGGCAGCGTCTGACATTGGCTGGG
>NZ_AUTI01000209.1:0-29908 GCF_000497995.1 Pseudoalteromonas sp. TB25 | reverse complement strand
CCGCCACTAAGTGATCCATACTGCCGCGAGCAGAACCGCCCGCTACTTTTACCGAACTTGGATCTTCTTTTATTGATTTAATAACATCCTCCCAAGTTTTAAATGGAGAATCGTTACGCACTACAAACGCGCCATAATCTGCAATCATACTGGCTACAGGTGTTAAATCGCGATAGCTATAAGGAATTCGGCCACTTAACGCGCGCAATACGATAGGCGTTGAGTTAACCATTAAAATATCGCCCTTTTTAGTGCCCGACTCAATTAAATACGCAATAGCACGACCGCCTCCACCACCAGACATATTTTGAAAAGATGCATTATTTTCAATGCCTGACTTAACTAAACCTTCGCCTATACCACGGGCTGTTGTATCCCAACCACCACCAGGTCCGCCAGGGATTAAAAAGTGAGTGTCGGCCATTGCCATTGGGCTGCTAAGTACTAACGATGCTGCAAGTATGGTCGTTTGTAATGATTTAAATAATTTCATTGTGTGTCCCTTTAAAATAAATACTGCATACGTGCACTAAAGCCCATACCAGAGTCTTCGTCGCCAACCAGCGCAGTAGTACCGGCACCTTCTACATCGCTGTAAATTAGATTACCCATAAACTTAATATCACTACTTACGTAATAAGATGTACCTAATGTATAAGTTGTCGCTTTTGTGCCTTGTAAGCTACTTGTAGCATCTACTTCTGAAACACGTGCCACCAACTCCCATGCATCTTTAATATTTTTAGGTTGTACAAATAATGCAGAGCTCGCTTTGTATTGGCGCTGTTCTCCACCTAAAAAGTAACTTGCCGATACATGAAAACCATCAAAGCGCTCGCCATCTAAAAAATCAGCACTATTAGCGGCATCAAGTGAGCGGCTTGCATATTCAGCCTCAAGTGTTAAAGAATCCGCCTGATAAGCAAACTCAAGACCGGTTTGCGATAAACTATCAAGTGGGCTTGTTACACCACCAGCAGCATAATCAACAAGGCGAGTATTAGTCTCGCGCACTTCACCACGCGCAAAACGTGCGCCTAATTCATTGCCACCCATATCGCGATATGAATGCCACACGCCTAAATGAATTACATCGCCAGGTGATGTACTCGACCATGTAGCACGCCCAGTAATAGCAAGAGTAAGCTTATCGTTTTCATCGCTACCTGTTGCACCAAATGCATCATTTTTATAAACGCCTATCGCGTAACGAAAGCCAGAGTCTTTAAAATATTGATAGGCAGAAGCGCCCCAACGAAAAAATGGGGAGAAAGTATTGGCAAGCGAACTACGCTCAATTGTATTAATGTGCTTTGAACTGGTTAATGCATTTAGCGATATATCTTCGCGAATTTTACCTGCTTTAACTTTAAGTCCGTTATCAAACGCATAGCGAACACGCGCCATCACTATTTCAGCAGTGCCTTCGGCAAACTCGAGTAACAACTTGTGATCCCAATTTCCGTGCTCACTTTCAACGTAAGTACGAATACGACGAGGGAAAAAATTGCTCCCGCCAGAGCCCTCGTTATCAGCATTGTAAGCACCATCAAAATAGTTGTAGTCGAGCTGAACCCGTCCACCAAACTCTAAATTAAAACCACTGGTTTTTTTTAGTGCACTTACTTCTTTTTGTAACGCATCTAATTCCTCTTGTAGTTTTTGCGTATCGTTATCGGCTAAAACGGATGTACTTGCTAATGCTGCAGCAACTGCCAAAGCGAGTTGTGTGTTACTTGCTTTCATTATTTTCTCCACGCTTGTGTATGTATTTATTGTCAGGTAGATAAGCGACGACAAACTGCTATCTAACTCGCAGCTTATTGTTAACGTGAAATTAACTAAATATTTAGAAGGTAAGGTGCATTGATGATCGTTATATGCTTTTTGCTCATAAAGTTCATGAACAAAAAGAGCAAAAACAGTTACTGTTATATTTTGATTTATAAACACTTTTAAAGGTTTGAATGATTACCGTACGAATAAATAGATAGGATTTTTGCAGCTCTAATAAAGCCCACAATAAAGTAGGCTTAGCTAATTATGATTTAGCAATACAACTAGAAAATCATTTTAGGAACATTTGAGGGGGTTAAGCGTTTCGCACTTACCATAGCAGTTTATTTATATACTATTAATTAACTGCTCAACAATGAATTTGTTAACATCTCATTGTCAAAAAAGCCTAAATTTGGTACATTATTCCTTCAATAGTATTTATAAAAACAACTATAAGACCCCACAATGAAATGGAACTTCCTTCGACTCAGTGCTTGGCTAATTGCACTTACCTTATTAATTTTCTCTCATAATATTTTTGCGCAGCAATATAAAATAGATAAACCAGCTAATTGGGTTAATACACATATAATTGAGCAACCCAAGAATTCCGATATAACCAAAGTACGTGACGGCACACTTTATTTGTTACTCGATAACCAATCCTATATACCGAGCAGGCAAAAACAGCAACGTTATACCCGTTTGGTTATGCAGGCATTGAATCAAAGTGGTGTTGATTATATAAGCCAGCTTAGTCTTGATTTTGATCCAAGTTACGAGTCGCTAACACTAAATAGCTTAACGATTATCAGAAATAATGAGCACATTGATAAGCTTGATAGCGCGAGAATGACGGTTATACAGAGTGAATCTGAATTAGCTGAGCGTATTTATAATGGTAGCTTATCACTCAATATTATTATTGATGATATGCGCAGTGGCGACATACTCGATTACAGCTACACAGTGACAGGCAGCAACCCTATATATGCTAATAAGTTTAGTACAAGACGCACGCTGAACTGGTCGGTACCCGTAGTGCAACAAAATATGCGTGTACTTTGGGGTAAACAAACACCTCTACATATAAATACAATAAACGGCACAGCAGATATTCAAGAAACGCTTAATAAATATGGCAAAGATTATTCTATAACTCTTTTTGAAGAACCTTTACTGGAGCAGAATTCTCAAACCCCAACGTGGTACGACCCATATACACAAGTTTACTTTTCTGAGTTTGACGATTGGGGTCAGGTAGTTAACTGGGCATATCCGCTTTATCAATCAGCCATAGAAACCCCAAGCAGCATTTTGGATATAGCTAAAAAAATAAAAGCAAAACACACAAAAACATCAGATAAAATTGCAGCAGCACTGCGCTTTAGCCAAGACGAAGTTCGATATTTAGGGCTTGAAATGGGCACTAACTCGCATCAACCAACGTCAGCTTCAGAAACGCTTTCGCTACGATACGGCGATTGCAAAGATAAAACAGTACTGCTTATCTCGTTATTAAAAGCGATGGATATAGAAGCCTTCCCTGCGCTAGTTGATACAGAGGAAACCAAACGTTTAAAAGAACTTCCACCTTCTGCAAGTGTATTTAATCACGTTATTGTTACGCTTAAACAAAACGGAAAACGCTACTGGCTCGATCCTACGGTTAGCTACCAGCGAGGTACTCTCGAATATTTAGCACAGCCTGATTATGGCTATGCCCTAATTATTGATAAAGGTGAAAGCGCTTTAACTTCAATGGCGCAAAAACCTGTACATACAAATGTATCTGTAGAGGATAACTTTTTTATTGCTGAAAAAGTATCTGAGTCATCACGTTTTGAAACCCAGTACACTTATGCTGAATTTGAAGCAATTAACCGAAGAAACAATATAGCCAGCAGTGGTCTAAATAGCGTTGCTAAATCTTACTTCGAGTATTACCAAGGTTTTTTAAATGGCTTATCAATCAATGAAGCAATGGCAATTAGTGAGCAAGAAAAAACGGGGAATCTAATAACCAAAGAATCGTATTTAATTAGTGAATTTTGGGAAAAAACAGACGAAGGCTACGAAGCTAGTTTTTATGCGAGTGAAATACAAAATAGCGTTTACGAACCAAAGCAGGTAAATCGTACCGACCCACTTTACTTTGACTACCCCAATATAATTAACACCACAATAAAACTACATTTTGCAGAAAAAGGTTGGGGATTTGATAGCGATCAAGAAGAAATTGACAACGACTACTTCAATCTAAAAACAACTACTGAATTTAATGATAATGTTTTAACACTGAGCTATAACTATTACGCAAAACAAGATCATATTAAAGCGGATCAAATAGATGATTATTTAGCACAGCGTAAAAAGTTAATATCAGCAACCCATTACCCTATTCTAAAATATGCAAAGGCGAGCGAAACGCCTCAAACAACAGCTGATGTGCTAGATAGCTTTGGTTATAGCTGGCTTAAATATGTGTTGGCTGGCTATATTTTAGTGCTCATATTCTTCTTCGCCGATTGGCGATTAGAGTCAGCAAAAAAAGTTAAATTTGAAGATAGTCCATTTTATGCTGTATCTGTAAGTAAGTTTATTATTTACAGTATTTTAAGTTTAGGCATATTTGTTAACTACTGGAGTTATCGTAACTTTAAGGCCATTAAAGAGCGCGATAACTCAAGTATTATGCCTATTGCTCGAGGTATATTTGCATTTTTATGGTATTACCCTTTGTATCTCGCACTTGCACAGCACAGCCAACAACAGTTAAACAAAAATAGAGTAATGCCTAACTGGACTGCCTTAACACTCTGGCTAATGGTACTTGCCAGCGCCTTTGCTTATCGTATGGACGAATACGCAACCATAGTGATTTGTATAATGCCATTTTTATGGTTGCCCCTAGTTAGTTACATTGAGCAAACCGATATAAGTAAAGAAGCCCTACATTACAACTCATACTGGCGAATTAGACAGTATTTAATCTCGCTTGCGTTTGCACCTCTATTATTTTTAGGCGTACTTCAAGAAGTAAATATTTTACCCAATGCTGCAATTATAAAAGGCGATAGTTTATGGCCTTACCAAGTACACTTTTTAAAACGTAATCGCCTAACACCTGAAAACGAAGAAATACTTTATTTTTATAGCGATGCAGTATTTGATTACCGACAAGACGGTAACGGAATAACCGAGAACTATATTTTTAGTTACTACAAAAACGATGACGGTAAGCTTGAATCAGATCTTAGTCACTTTAAAGACATAGAAAAAATAGAAACCACATACGGTAAAACCAAACTTGATAACACAAGCATTAAAGTAATAAAAACTGACGGTAGTGATTTCTTGCTCATTGTAGGGCGTCTAAACAAGCAGGATAAAGTACTAGTAGAGCAGATTAATTTACGTATAACAGCAAATAAAGTCCGTTAGTCGATTAAAATACCCAATTAATTACGAATATTTTTAGCCTCTAATTAAAGGCTGTTGATATTTTGAGGCTAAGATTTTACAAGAGACTATTTAATTTTATGTCAAAGCAGTAGCTGTCTTGAGTGGCGATAAAATCATTCCTAGCTTGAATTAATTTTAACTCTGAAAGATCAATGCTTTTATAATAAAAATCCATATCAAATTATTAAATTTTGAATTTATAGTTTTTCAAGTTATGAAAAACCCGCAACAATGCGGGCTTAATTAATAACGACAGTAAGCTATTATTAAAATGTCATTTCGGGTGTATTTTTAGGGATAATTAAACGCCCCTGTGTTTTAGCTTGAATTTCTTCTACGCTCACTCCGGGGGCACGCTCTAATAAATGAAATGCACCATCTTTAATTTCCAGTAAAGCCAAGTCGGTAATTACTTTATTAATACACCCCACACCGGTAAGCGGTAAGCTGCATTCACTGAGTAATTTTGACTCACCATGCTTGTTAGCGTGGGTCATCGTGCAAATAATGTTTTTTGCACCGGCAACTAAATCCATGGCACCGCCCATACCTTTTATCAATTTATTAGGAATCATCCAGCTAGCAATATTACCGTTTTGGTCAACTTCAAAGGCGCCCAATACGGTTAAGTCAACATGACCACCGCGGATCATCGCAAAGCTTTCGGCTGAGTTAAAAATGGCTGCGCCAGTGGCGGCAGTAACAGTTTCTTTACCGGCGTTTATCATATCAGCATCGAGCGCATCGGCAGTAGGATACTGCCCCATACCCAGCAGGCCATTTTCTGATTGCAGCATTACTGCAATATTATCGGGAACATAGTTAGCTACTAAGGTAGGGATCCCAATGCCTAAATTAACGTAATAGCCATCTTGTAATTCCATCGCGACTCGCTTGGCGATTTGTTCGCGTGTTAATGCCATTAGTTTGCTCCTAATTGCTTTGCTGCTTGGGTGGTCTCTTTTTCTATGCGTTTTTCAAACACCCCCTTTATAATCCGGTCGATATAAATACCGGGAGTGTGTATTTGGCTTGGCTCTAACTCCCCAGGCTCTACAATTTCTTCTACTTCGAGTACGGTTATTTTACCCGTGGTGGCGGCCATAGGATTAAAGTTCATCGCGGTATGGCGATAAATACAATTACCAAAACGATCCTCTTTCCACGCTTTTACAATGGCAAAGTCACCGGTAATACTGTGCTCTAGTAAGTAATCTCGACCATTAATACTACGTGTCTCTTTGCCCTCAGCCACTGGCGTGCCTACTCCAGTGGCTGNCCCGCGCCACCAGCGCGCATTTTTTCAGCCAGTGTACCTTGTGGAGTAAGCTCTACATCTAGCTCACCACTGAGTAGTTGCTGTTCAAACAAGGCATTTTCACCCACATACGAGGCCACCATTTTGCGTATTTGTTTATCCTCTAGTAACACGCCTAAACCAAAACCATCTACGCCACAGTTATTAGACACCACAGTTAAATTGCGAATACCTTGACGTTTAATTTGGCCAATAAGTCCCTCCGGTATACCGCACAAGCCAAAACCACCGGCAATCACTGTCATGCCATCTTCAAGCCCTGCCATTGCTTCGCTGTAACTACTTACTACCTTATCGAATCCTGCCATTGTTAGCTCCTATTGTGCGGTCCAGCCGCCATCTATAGCTATCGCTTGTGCGGTAATGTTTCGCGCCGCATCAGCCATTAAAAAGGTTACCGTATGGTGTATTTCATCTAAACCAATAAAGGCTTTTTTAGGCATAGGTGCTAGCATAATAGTGTCGATTACTTGTTGCTCAGATAAGCTATGCTCTTTAGCTTGTGCGGCAATTTGCTGCTCTACCAGCGGTGTTTTTACATACGCAGGACACACGATATTAATGGTTATATTGGCATCCCCTGTTTCAAGGGCTATAGCTTTACTAAAGCCAATTAAGCCATGTTTGGCGGCCACATAAGCCGACTTATATTTAGAGGCCACCATGGCATGAATAGAGCCAATATTAATAATTCGGCCAAAATTTTGTTCGCGCATTTTAGGTAATACCGCTTTGGTCATCATTGCAGGTCCAACTAGCATTACTTGCTGCAAAAATTGCCATTTATCAGCCGGAAATTCTTCAAGCTTTGCTACGTGCTGAATGCCGGCATTATTTATAAGCACATCAACAATTTGCGGTAACTGATTAAAAAAAGCGGTAATTGCCTCGCTGTCGGCCACATTTAATGCATAACCTTGGGCTTTTCCGCCATTAGTAACAATACCCTCTGCCGCTTCTTTTGCGTGCGCTGCATTTAGGTCGGTTACTATAATATGATGACCCGCTGCTGCTAATTGCTGTGCTATATATAAGCCAATACCGCTGGCTGCACCGGTTATTAAAATTGTTTTGCTCATGCAGGCCTCCTAGTTGGCTAAAAACTCACTAATTTGCTGCGCTTTAGGCGCAATCGAAAACAGCCCATCTAAATGGCCCCAACCACCCGCAATTTCAGAAATAGTGACCTCTTTACCTAGTTCATCCATTATTGAGTCCATATTGCGGACATTTTCGGGGCGTAGCAATAAATCGTTAGTGGCAGGTAGCAATAAGGTTTTTGCCTGCACCTTTTTTAGGGCATCAGTTAAATTGGCTGATCTACCTGCGGTAAATAACTGCGATGCTCGCACTAAGTACAAAACATGGTTTGCATCTTGTAGCTTAGCTTTTGCTAATGCTCTAGCCTCTAAAACCTGGTTTACTTTTGGTAAGGTGCGAATATCTTGAAGTGCGCCGTCATCTAGCACCTCAAAATTAGGGAAACTGGCGTTATAAATAAGCGGATGCATAGCATCTTGGGTAATGTTTAGTAGCGTAGCGGTAAGCCCTGCAAGTGGGCGTTCTTTGTTATAGTAATTACCTTGCTGCCAGTTTTTATCTAAACGAATTGGCATGGCCCATTTTTCTAGTGCCGACACAGTCCATGCATCCATGGTTGCCGCACCAATTACGTGTACTAAGCGCTCTACTTGCTCTGGGTAACGTACTGCCCACTCCAGTGCCTGAAACGATCCCATTGAGGCACCTATTACGGCATGCAGTTTGTTAATACCTAAACTATCGAGTAAGCGTTTTTGCACTTCAACAAAATCAGTAATTGTCACTACCGGAAAGTCTAACCCGTAAGGTTTATTTGTTTTAGGATTTATAGAAGCTGGCCCCGTGGTAATTACATTAGGATCATGCCAGTTTGCATTGACCAAAGTGTCTGAGCTAATTACAAAATATTTATTAGTGTCGATTGCTTTACCTGGGCCTATTAATGCATCCCAATAACCGGCAAGTGCATCATCAGCTTTGTATTTACCTGCGGCGTGTGACGTGCCCGAAAAATAATGAGTAATTAAAATAACGTTATCTTTATTTTTATTTAATTTACCGTAACTTTCCCAGCCTATGTCTACTTTTGGCAAAGTAGCCCCCGACACAGTTGTAAAATCTTCAGTGGTAAAATGCTGTTTTTTCACTAATATTGTTTCGCTATAAACGGCGTTACTTAACAACAATATAAATAGGGGCAATATAATTTTAATTTTCATGATTCATCCTAAAAGAAAATAAATAAACACAAAGCAAGCACTACACCTACTACAGGCACCACTCCCGTAAGAGCAGCCATAGACCAATAGGCACGTTGATGGGTTTCTTTACAAATTGCACGTATGGTCGTAACTACATAACCATTATGCGGGAGGGTATCGAGCGCACCAGAACTAATCGCAACCACTCTATGTAACTGCTCAGGATTAACACCCATATCTAAATATTGCGGAGCGACAAGTGGCAATGCGATAGCTTGCCCGCCCGATGCAGAACCGGTAAGCCCTGCAATCACACTCACGGCCACTGCCGCACCGACTAATTCATTACCTGGCATGTGAGTCATTGCATCTACCGCTGCTGTAAAAGCAGGCGATACTTTAGCTACAGCGCCAAACCCAACAACCGCAGCAGTATTACCAATAGCCACTAAAGCCCCTGTAGTACCTACATTTATTGCAGCCGACATATTATAAAAGTATTTATAATTAATAATGACAATACTTAAAACACCACCTAATAACGCAACTATTAATGCCGTTTGCTGTAACACATCATGTAAAAAAAACGACAGGAGTAAAACAACAAATAAAGGTATAACGCCTGTTATTGGGTGTGGGCGCTTTCGCTCAAGCAATATAGGGTCATCTTCGCGTGCTTCAAAACATTCGCCTTTTGCAATAGCTTTTTTTATCATTTTATTTAGCCAGTAATAGCCTACTGTCGCCATAAATACAGCTACAACTAAACTTACTTCCCACGCAGCATAAGGTGAGGTTCCAAGGTATTTGACCGGTATCCAGTTTTGTATTTCAGGTGAACCTGCAGAGGTCATTGTAAAAGTAACCGAACCAAATGCCAGGGTCGCTGGTATAAAGCGCCTAGGCAAGTTAGCGTCTTTAAATAAGCTCAGCGCCATGGGATATACCGAAAACGCGACTATAAATACACTAACTCCTCCGTAGGTTAAAACAGCGCACGCAATGACTACCGCTAAAACCGCATGCTTCATCCCTAACTTACCGACAATGTAACTAGCTACACTATCTGCAGCGCCGGTATCTTCCATAAATTTGCCAAATAAAGAGCCCAACAAAAACATAAAAAACCAGGCACTCAGAAAGCCAGCAAATCCATCCATATAAGCCGAAATAAAATTAACAGAGTCCGTTACCGGAAAAATCGCCATATTACTTGTAAGCGCCACAAGCAGTGCACATACCGGTGCGGCAATAAACAAATTAACGCCGCGTAGCGTTAAAATAATCAGCAGTACTAACCCGCCTAATAGTCCTATCATGCTCAGCATAGAGGTTCCTAATTTATTGTTATTACACGATGAGGTGACACGCGAGTAATATTTATAACCTTCATACTTGGTTACCCTGAGTGTTACTGCAATGGCCACATAAATACATAACACTAAGGTACTATCCATTATTAAAAATAATATAAGCAAATGAATTTAAAGGACTTTAAAATAAAAATTTAACGTATAGCACTATGGTACTAATTCTATTTGAGGTGCAATCTTCTACAGTGAACTTAGGTGACGCGAGTTAAGCATTTTTGTGATAACAATAAATAGGAACACACTATGAATCAGCTCAAACACAAACCAACCTTACTCACTATTGCAGTAGCACTGGCTATAACAAGCAGCTTTAATAGTGTTGCAGCAGAGAAAGCTACAGCAAAAAAAGGTGAGCTAGAACGTATAGAAGTAACCGCTCGAAAAACAGTTGAAAACTTACAAGAAGTCCCTGTAGCAGTAACCTCAATAGGTGCGCAAGAACTTGCCGAAAATGGAATTAGCGTGATGACAGAAGTCCAGCAATTCTCACCTAATACGACTTTGCAAGCTAGCCGCGGTACAAACTCTACAATCACTGCTTTTATTCGTGGTGTAGGCCAACAAGACCCTCTTTGGGGATATGAACCAGGCGTAGGCATTTATATTGATGATGTTTACTTAGCTCGCCCGCAAGGTGCTGTGCTTGATTTGCTCGACGTACAACAAATTGAGGTTTTACGGGGTCCACAAGGCACGCTTTATGGTAAAAATACCATAGGTGGCGCTATAAAATACGTGACCAAGGAAATGAGCGGTGATGCAACACTTAACCTCCAAGGTACGTTCGGTAGCTACAACCAAAAAGATTTAAAAGTGACAGGTCAACTGCCAATTATTGATGAAAAACTTTATGTCGGCTTTGGCTTTGCTACTCTAAACCGAGATGGGTTTGGTGAGTTTTTAACATCTGCACTCGATAATCAAGACCGTGAAAACTACAATAAAGATGTTACGGCGGCACGAGTGACACTTGAATACACGCCTACCGACGATCTATTTTTTAAACTCACATGGGATAAAACTAAAGACGATTCAAACTCAAAAGGGGGTTACCGACTATTACCAAGCTTATTAACTGATGCGCCAGTGCCTGATAGCAAGTACGATTCATACACCAGCCTTCCAACAAAAAATAACGTAGAACTTGAAGGATACAGCTTCACTGCTCGCTGGGATGTAAGTAATAGCACCAGTATCAAGTATGTTGGATCTAATCGCGACAGTTATTCCCCTACTAATATTGATTTTGATAACACCTCAATTCGTATCTTTGATGTGCCTGCTATTTATGATGATGAACAAACCACACATGAACTCCAGGTAAACCACCAAGGTGATAATTACAAACTAGTATCAGGTTTATATTATTACGATGGTGAGTCTTGCGGCCAATTTGAAGCTATATTAGAAGAACTAGGTAAAAGTTTAGGTGCTGCTGGGCTTACCCGAGAAGTTAGTGGTTGTAGTAACTCAACAAGCAAAGCTGCTTACATGCAAGGCACCTATGACTTTGACGAGCAATGGTCAATGACCCTAGGCGCTCGCTATACCCGTGATAGTAAAGAAGCAACTGTTAACAATGGTTTGGTGTTTGCTACGGTTTATCCAGAGTCTGGTTGGATACCAGGGTATGTTCGACCTGAAGGGCAGCTTGTCCCTACTGTACTTGATGATAATGAAGACTGGTCGCGCTTTACTCCTCGTGCAGGTGTTGAATACCAGTACAACCCCGACATTCTATTTTTTGCAAGCTATGCCCAAGGTTTTAAGTCAGGCACGTTTAACCCGCGTGCTACCGTAGCAGAGCCCGCAGCAAAGCCTGAAATTGTAGACTCGTTTGAAATAGGAATGAAAAGCGAATGGAACGACAATCTTCGTGCAAACATTACGCTATTTACTTTAGATCATAAAGACCGTCAGTATATTTCCGTACTACCGGGCGATGATGCATCTGATTTAAATCAACGACTAGGTAATATTGGCGAGTCAACATCAGACGGTATTGAAGTAGAACTTACCTACATTGCTACTGAATCACTCACTTTTGACGTCTCTTTAGGTTATATAGACAGCACCTTCGATAATGTTATTGATACCAACCCCGAGACCGGTGAAATATTTGATAAATCAGACCGCTTTACTGTATCGAACACTCCCGACTTAACCTTCAATTTTGGTGCAACATATCGTTTATATACTGATATGGGAGACTTTGTATTTAATAGTAATTACTACCATAGAGGTGAGTATGCGTTATTTGAAGAAGACAGCCTACTAACCCAAGACAGTTACGGCTTACTCAATGCCGGCATTACTTGGTACAGCACTGACGGACACTGGAATGCAGGCTTATATGCTAAAAATTTAACGGACGAAGAGTATATGATAGGTGGTTATCAATTTGTCGCGCCCGATCCCTCAGACCCACAAAATGTGAGTAAGTACACCCCTGGACTTGGTGGCGATAATACCTTAATTGGCTATTATGGCGATCCGCGTACCGTGTCACTTACTGTTGGCTATCGATTTTAAATAATAGTAATTAGGTTTACACGACACCTTCCTCTTGTCGTGTAAACCTTGTTTCATTTTTAAAAATCACTTATAAGTAAAGTACTTGGAGTAACTTTGGATGAGCGCAGTGAATACTATAATTGCCGATGACCACCCCCTATTTCGCAGCGCCCTACGCCAAGCGGCAGCAACCTCAGTTCCTGAAGAATATATTAAAGAAACTAGCGATATAGAGGGCTTGTTCACATTACTAAGCGCGCACCCCGAGATAGAACTCGTATTTTTAGATTTAACTATTCCTGGCGCCAATGGGCTGCAAGCTCTTTCGCAGCTGCGTAATCAATATCCTGACATATTGATTATTATGGTATCAGCCAACGAAACACCCAGCATTATAAAACAAGCCATGACACTTGGTGCGTCAGGTTATATCCCTAAGTCATCATCGCTCGATATAATAAGCCAAGCTATTGCCCATGTACTAAATGGAGATAACTGGCTCCCACCTGATATTGATTTAAACGACGTACAAGTAAATGATGAGCAAAGCGAATTTTCTAGTAATCTTGAAAAGCTAACTCCGCAGCAATATCGTGTTTTGGCAATGATCGCCGAAGGGCTTTTAAACAAACAAATAGCCTTTGAAATGTCAATTCAAGAAACCACTATAAAACAACACGTATCTGCTATTTTACGTAAACTTAATGTATATAACCGTACACAAGCAGGCATTTTATTTGACCAATTATCACAAGTTGGTAAAACCGAATAAGTTGCATGTTAATGTAATCAACTTAAGTAAGGCGCTTAATCATTCGCTTAAGTGCGGGTGCTTTAAGAGGCTTGTAGAGCAATGGATAGCCCGCATCGAGTACCTTTTCTCGAATAACCTCATCATGATTAGCTGTGTTAACAATAATAGGTAAGTGGCAAAGCTTCGCTTCACGAATAACATCAAGGCCTGTTATTCCATCATCTAATTGATAGTCAATAATAAGTAATTGCGGCACTGGTAATTTAGCTTGTAATGCTTGTAGCTGCGCTAAACCTGTTGCGGTGGCTATATCGCATCCCCAGTTTTGTAATAATTGCTTGAGCGCATTGAGTACATTCTCGTCGTTGTCGATTAACCAAATACGTAATTTACCAAGCTCTGTTTCAGGGTTTTTCACTGTATTATTCATTTGGGTTGGCACTAAATCAGTGGCGCAAGGTAGGTTAAGTGTAAACTGCGTACCCTTACCAAGCTCTGATCCCATCACTAAACTAATATTTAATAAGTCACAAATACGCTTTGTAATTGCAAGCCCTAAACCTAACCCTTCGGCATTAGGCTTATCGCCAAGTTGCTTAAACTCCTGATAAATTGAATGTTGATCTTTACTAGCAATACCTATTCCGGTGTCTTCTATTAAAATAGCCAACTGATCGCTTTCAACAAGCATTTTGAAGCGAATTTCACCATGTTGTGTATAACGAATAGCATTACTTAATAAGTTACGTAAAACACGCCTTAATAAAGCTTTATCTGTTTTTACCATTACATTTTTTGATTCAACAATAAAACGTAAGCCTTTTTCATTTGCTAAAGCCTCATACTCATTTTGCAAAGGTTCAACCAAGGATTTAATAGCAAACTCACTTAACTCTACTTTAAATGCACCAGCATCGAGCTTAGTTAACTCTAAAATACTCGAAAGCAGCTCTTCTGCACTGCTCAGTGAATTTTTAATATTCAGTGCAAGCTCTGCTAGTTCTGTATCTTGTGTTTTTTCGTTCATGAGTGAACAAAATAAACTGGCCGCATTGAAGGGTTGCAGCAAATCGTGACTGGCCGCTGCAAAAAAACGTGTTTTACTTACCGTTGCCTGCTCAGCAACTTGTTTAGCTTGGGATAGTTGCTCATTAGCTTGTGTTAACGCAGCTGTTCGTGCACTAACCTTTTCCTCTAAGCTAATATTGGCTTGTTTAAGCGCCTTTTGCTGCTTTACAAACTCACTTATATCGGTATACGTTGTTACAAAGCCACCATCAGGTAGTGGATTACCTTGCATTTCAAACACTCGACCATCGCTATGTAAACGTTGAAATTTATAGGCGCTGCCAGTTTTTAAATATGCTAAACGCTTACTTACCTCCGCTTTTAAATTATGGGAACTAAACAATCCTCTCACTGCGTTATACATAATGATCTCAGCTATTGGTCGCCCAATGTAAAGGGCATCATCAGGGTAGCTAAACATCTGTTTGTAGCCTTGGTTCCACGCAACAAGCTTTAATTCGCTATCTACAACACTAATACCTTGCTGAATATTCTCGATGGTTGACTGTAATAAGTCGCGATTAAATTTAAGTACCTGGCTAGCTTCATCAACAAACTCTGCAACTTGTTCAAGAGGTTGACGCTGCTCATTTTTAGCCACATCTAAAATTAATTTAGCCGATGCTCCCCCTATCACTGCCGACATTTCTCGTTCAACAATTTGCTCTAAATCAGTATTAGCTGGTTGCTTCCATTTACTTTGATCTGCAGGAAAGTACTGTGTAACAAGTAACTGGCTTGCTTCTTTTTCAGCAAATCGCTGTAGCAAAGCTCCCAGATCTTCATAATTAAGTGGTTGTAATGTGGTATTTAAACGCGGTTCAGGTAACTGCGAAATAAACTTATTACTTTGTAA
This sequence comes from Pseudoalteromonas sp. TB25, assembly GCF_000497995.1. Taxonomy (NCBI): domain Bacteria; kingdom Pseudomonadati; phylum Pseudomonadota; class Gammaproteobacteria; order Alteromonadales; family Pseudoalteromonadaceae; genus Pseudoalteromonas; species Pseudoalteromonas sp. TB25. The sequence continues at coordinate 14,538 of NZ_AUTI01000209.1, read as the reverse complement.
ACGCTCAGCTAAAGACGCTTGACTAAATAAAGGGACTAAAAAATATACCAAACAATTTGACCCAAGCGATAACAAAGATGCCTGAGTTACACTATCTAAATTTAAACCAAGCAAGTTGGTAGGAGCCAGCCATGCTATTTGCCAAGGCCCTTGACTAAGCCAAAGCCCATCTATACCTAAGCCACTGGCTAAACTCGGTATTAATAGAGTATACCCCCAAATAATAAAGCCGCTTAAAATACCAAGTTGAGCACCTTTACAGGTCGCTTGTCGCCACCAAAGGCCAATAATCATAGCGGGAGCAAATTGTGCAACCAAAGTAAATGACATCAATCCAACATTTGCAAGTGTATTACTCTCACCCAATACACGATGCGTAAAATAGCTAAGCAGTAATATGCACACAATCACTATTTTACGGGCATGTAATAGGTTGTTTTTATCAAGTCCTCGGCTACTTGAGTTGAGCTGCGAGCGCCTTAAAATAAACTGATTTATAAAATCATTGGTGATCATTACAGAAAGCACAATGGACGAAACAATTACCATGCTTGTAGCCGCTGAAAAACCGCCTAAAAATGCAAGTAATGTAATGCCGGCGTTGTTGCTCGCCATTGGGAGAGCCAATACAAAAGTGTCGTGCCCTACGTCAGTACCATTAAAGTAAACAAGGCCTGCGTAAGCAATAGGTAAAATAAATAGGTTTATTAGTAATAAATAAATGGGAAATAACCATCGAGCTTTGGCAAGTTCAGTATCGTTATTATTTTCTATAAAACCCATGTGAAATTGCCGAGGCAAACACAACGTAGCTAAAACACCTAGTATCGTATGCGCAATATAAACATACACCGGGCTTTTAGTAGCTTGAACTTGTTGAGGTACATTTAATTGCTGCGCCTTTAAAAATAAATCACTGGGACTGTCAAAAATTACAAAGCACACATACAGACCCACCCCAACAAATGCGAGCAGTTTAACCACCGATTCAAACGCAATGCTGGCAATTAAACCCGGGTTATGCTCGCTCGGTTTTAACCTACGAGCACCAAATAAAATAGCAAATAAAGCAAGCAGCAACGTAATATAAAAGGTGCTATCAGCTAAAACCATATTGTTTTGTGTGGGCGCGCGATTGGTTAATAAATTAATACTTTGTGCGGTAGCACTCAACTGCAGTGAAATATACGGCACAATAGCAATCACAGAAATGAGCGATATCAAACCAGATAAGCTAGAAGATTGACCATAACGGGTTGATATAAAGTCGGCCATTGAGGTTAATTTTTGTTGCCTACAAATATGGGCTATTCTGCCATAGAGCTGCCACCCAAAAATAAATAATAAAATGGTCCCTGCATACGTAGGCGCTAACCACCAACCATTACTCGCAGCTTGCGCTGTCGTGCCATAAAAAGCCCAAGAGGTACAATACACCCCCAAAGACAAACCATAAGTTAATCCTTTAAAAGGTAAAACTTTATGCTTATCCGCCCAGCCGGCAACCGCAAATAATATACCGAGATACACCAGCGCAATTAAGCTAATAAACCAAATAGAAAACATATTTTTATTCTTATCGTATTTATTGATTACTTAATCAGCATAAGTGTTTTTACTAAAAATAGCAGCACCCACTTTAGTGCTAAGTTATCGTTTTAAAAGAGAATAAAAAACAAACTCACCAATAATAAGAATTATTTGTATTTAGATATTGACAGATAGTTAGATCTAACTGATAATCAATATCAACAAGACGGATTGCATACCACTTGTTAAGGAATGAATTGATTTGTTTCTCGACCCTGAAACAACGTGTGGCGCACGTAAACAGCTATGGTTACTTGTTATGAACCGCAACGCCCCTTGATGTTGATGATGAGTAACCGCCCTACTATTTTACTTGCTACATTGCTCATATCGGTGACGGTAGATATGAAACTAAAAAAGCCCTTACGGGCTTTTTTTATGTCTGTAATTTAGTTGGTTAAATTAAACTAAATCAATTAACGACGGTTTTTACGTGCGCGTGCTCGGCGTTGTTTTTTCTCTTCTTCTTTAGCTGCCTTTTTAGCTTCTGCTGCAGCGCGTAAACCAGCAACCATTACTTCTTCTTCCTCACGCATTTGCGGAGTTTCCATAGTAATACGGCCAATGATACCGTCGCGTAATTCGTTGATTAGTATTTCAGACATTTTGTATGTGTCTATTTGGTTACCACCACGAATACAGCCACGTTTTTTCCCCGCCATTTCAACAAATTCCCAATCACTTTGTGGTAATTCATCTATTTTATAACGCGCTTTTAATAACTCTGGGTATGCACGCAATAGGTACTCAGCTGTGTAACTTGCTACTTCTTCATACTCAAGTGCTGTATCACGAATGGCACCGGTAGCGCCTAAGCGATAACCTGAGTTTTCGTTTTCTACTTTTGGCCACAACATACCTGGCGTATCGTAAAGCATAATACCGTCTTCAAGCTTAATGCGTTGTTGCGCTTTAGTAACAGCAGGCTCATTACCTGTTTTTGCAACTATACGCCCAGCCAATACATTAATTAACGTAGATTTACCCACGTTAGGAATACCCATGATCATGGCTTTAATTTGCTTATCTGCACCCACTTTATGCGGCACTAGCTTTTTACAAAGCTCATTAATACGGTGTACTTCAGCTGCTTTATCATGCCCAAAAGAAATCGCTTTAACACCGTTTTCTTGCTCAAAATAATCTTTCCAGATTTGAGTCATTTTAGGATCCGCTAAATCAGCTTTGTTCAAAATTTTGATGACCGGCTTACCTTCACGCAAGGTTGCCACCATCGGGTTTTCACTACTGTAGGGAATGCGCGCATCAAGCACTTCAATGATCACATCCATTTGTGGCATTATTTCTTTAATTTCATTGCGGGCTTTATTCATGTGCCCAGGGAACCACTGTATTCCTGCTCTACTCATTTGATTTATATGACCTTTAATTAAAGGCCGCAGCCTATGGGTACTAATGTGGGTACTAAAAGTAAAACTATGCTTTTGTACTTTCCGTTTATGGGAGTAAGTTTACTACAAAACTGTACTTGGATTCTCATGAAAATATATGAATAACTAAATATCAATTCAGCCCACACTCTATATACCTTTCTATAGGAATGTTATTCCCTTTCTCGCGTGCTTGTTGTGGGCTAATTAAGCCAATCAGTTATTCCTATTTCAATAAAAATTTACGATGGTATAAGTATTTTGCAAACACCCGTTTTTTCTAGGAAATCTGTGCCAATTAAATACGGTCTATAATACCCCTCAATTGCATCTTCTTTCTCGTTAGGAGCAGATAAGTGTAAACATTCATGGAGCGGGAAGTTACCTCGACTAAAAATCAAATCGGCATGTGCTTCCCCAGTACAATCAAGTATCGTTCCATCGGTTAAAGTTAACCAAACATGTGCCTTAATAGGTTCATCTAAACTAGGAGAATTTAACTCACTTTTAATACTCTCATCCGACATTTCACAATAAATATAATCATGCCAATACCGATCCCCAATTGTAATATGGCTGTCTATATTTAAATCTGTCTTTAGAAAATACTGAAGCATTAGATGAACATCCGTACATTTACTTGCTAAGTCTTTGGATGATTTAAACCCATGAAATTGCAACACCTCAAAACAATGAATTAAGATTTCTTGTTTCTTATTGTCGCTAATAGCTCTGCTAAATGGCAACGGGCTTGAAGACAATTTTAGTTGTAACTTTTTAGTTCTAAGTACGGCGTCTTCAATTCTTTTTTTATAATTCAAATCTCTTACCTACAATTTATATAAAGTATCTACGTAATATAAAGCTAAGCGCAGCTTTCGCTGCGCTTAGCTTAAATAAAATTATTTAACTATTTTTTACCGTTATAGTTAGGGTTGTTCGGATTTAACTGATTACTTCGATTATCTTGTGCTCTTTGGTATGGAACATTGACTCCAGAAGTGCCTTTATTGCTGTTTCCTTGGTTTGATTTATGATCATTATTGTTAGACATATATGTCTCCTTAAAAAGTTAATTGTGATTCGACTTATGGAGCTTCAGCGTTAGCTAAAACTCCTTCAATCGTCGAATATCCATTTTAAAGTTTCTATATGCTCTAAAGTCACTTGGCGTGCTTGGAACTGTTATTTTGATACCTGATGGCGCAATCAACCTTGGATGACGCCCATGCTTTAAAGACCAGCCTTTTTTCTTCAATAACTTACAAACCAACGTGTTGATGTTTTTATCATTACTATATTTTTTCATTATTGCTCTCCCAGTGTTATCAAATTCTCTTTAATAACTTGCGGAAAGCTCGAGGGGTACCGGCTTGCGAATGCTTTAATGTTAAAGTTCACATGATTCAAAGCCTTAGAAACCCCTATATCCAATATTGAAGGGCTAAGCGTTAACCCCTGACACGATGACGAGTTTTGATAAAAGTTACTTTCTGGATTTATCATCAAATATGATTCCCACATATCGCAATTATCTTCAATTGCAATAACATTATTGTGCTCTTTATGCTTTTGAACATAAGAATCATATTTTTCTTGCGAAATAGTTAACTGGTCACTATAGACAGGTAATGCACGTAAGAGCTTCCACTTGTCGGGTTGCAATAATGCAATTGTTTCATTCAAATTCTCGCGGAAGTTGAATGCATTAACTACAGTATTTACTTTCAACTTACCTTGAGGATTTAACTGACGATATAGCGCTGTAACAGTTAATGCTTTTTGCGGGGAAAACCATTCACCTTTATGATCTGTTCGGCCAATGCTTTGAGCAATTAAATAATCTGCAGTATCAAAACTTAAACCAAGCATATCTAAATGAGGGGCAATACGCCTTAACATTGCTGGTGACAAAAAATGTTCGTTAGTAATAAGTGACGTATTAAAGCCTATACTCTTTGCAAATAATAAAGCGCTAATAAAGCGAGCACCTATCATCACAGGCTCTCCACCAGCAAAATTAATCCTTACTGATTGATAACCTAATCCTTGTCGTATTTGATTATTCGAAAAAAAGTACTCAGCTAGCATTAGCAGTAAATCTTGAATACTCTCTGAAGAATGATGTAACTCTGTTGCTGACGTATTATCTTGCCACTTACCGTAACAATAACCACAACGGTAATTACACGCTTCGGTCATGTGAAAGTTAATAACAAGTTCTTTAATATTTGTCATATGAATCTCCATCTATTGCTGACAGCTATAGATTCACTTAGTGCAATGCACTAACAAACATTATTTTCAATAATTACATTTTTTGGAAATACCCTAATAAATCATCAAACTCCTCTGCTTCCTTGTGTCGAGATGTTATATGTTCTATTAATTGCTTAACACTATGATTATTTGTATCTAATTGGCTTGATAATGCTAACGCTTTGTCTATATCGTTATTTAAATAAGCTAAAAGCAAGTTATCTGTTGAGCTGGTAAGGGCAGATTGCGCAAGTAATGCATGTAATAAACTGAGATTTTTCCCTAAAGCTAGCTGAGGCATTACGGCAAACGGGTTAGATAATCTCTTTTTGCGCAAGTCACAATCACTAGCAAGCGCATTCGCAAATTCAGCAGCATTTGTTTTACTCAGAGCAATGCCCATTAATGAATTACTTGTGCCAAATAATTGCTTAACTATCACAGCACAATGGTGCCTAAAGCTCTTATCTTCAAATATTTTTTTTACGTCTTTGGGATCATGAAAAATTGCATTAAGAAGTAAAGCATTAAATAGCACATCTAGTTGCCCATCGGCCAAACGCTTTGTTGATCTTTGAACCTTTAGCTCAGTTTCAACTTTAATCAGCTTATTACGAACAAGAGAGTTTGCTTTATCTTTTAAATATGTGCTTTCTTTGGCAACATCGATCCCAAATAAGAAGCGAATAGCATCAGGAACAGTCATACCGCTAGCCATTACAGTAAGCTGCCTCAAGCAGGTGACTCGCTTTAAGCCTTTCTAGTTCCTCTGCACCAAATGACATATTCGCAATTGTTTGTGCTAAGTCGAACCAATTACTCTTTTTATAATACCCATATCTTTTTTTACACGACGGTGAGCTCTTAATATATTGTTGTAATACGCCTATACAGTAGCCAGCACGCATAGCCTCTGATACAGAAGTATGAAGAGCAGCATACTTCCCAGGCTCTTGTTTTCGATCAAATACCTCAATAACTTCTCTGCAAGATGATTGCAAAAATACTGAGTCATTCGGTTGGAATGCTTGCTCTTTTGCTTCAAGGCGAGTCGCGCTGAAACAAACGGCTAAGGTAACTAAACTTAAAATTAATTTTTCCATTGTTCTAATTCCAAACATTTGTAAACTTAGCTCATCGCTGCTGGCTGTTCATTTTTTAAATCATTGTCAGGCAAATTACTGGCTGCATCATCTTTACTTTTATAAAAGTTGGGCAAAGGCGTACTCGCATAAATTGCAATAATTGTAATAAAAATAGAAAGGAAGGATTGAATATCAGCATATTTATCTAATATAGCCACTCCAAGTACACCTTGGTCGATTAATTCAATTATTAAATAGAATGAAATAAAGAACGCACAAAATAGCTCAGTAAAAGCAATAACAAATACAAAGCGTTTAAGTGCTTTCCATTTAGTCCAGTTCAAAGCAAAACAACGCGCAAAAAACCGCCATACTGAGGCTACAAATATAATGAAAAGTCCGACTTCACTCAGATCTAAATCAGATAAGCCAGCATCATACTCAAAAAAATAAAGGGGAATAGAAACCAAGCTAAAAGCAGCAATTAAGCTTAAGGCCAAATAAAGAAAAACAATTATAAAACCACGAGCAAAATGCCCAAATAAAATATCAACAGTATTAAAAACAGACTTCATTTTCATCCTTGAATTTATATTAAAGATAGTTAATTTAAAAAACTATGACTACTTATTGACTCAGATTAGGCTAAGCCACAAGTAACAATTTAATCAGAAAACAGCCCTTTCTAGTAAGACCACTACAGGTAACTAACATTATTAAGTGCAAATTCGTCTAAATCCTCAGGGCCTATTTCAATTTTCAGTAAGTATTTCGAAGAATAACCTAAGTAAGTTAATCTGATATTCAAAGCCTAGCCAAAAGCACGGCATAAAAGGGAAGCATCACGCTTCCCTTTAAAATAGTTTTAAGCTGTTTTTGCTTTTAAATTTAGCCAGTATTCTTGTTTTACCTTATTCCAAACAACAAAGACATAGGCACCCTTCACTTACATACGAATCAAAAATTGTGGCAACTTGGTTATTATGAAAACAAATCACTCTGTTGCACATGGTTACCTAGCTTTTGACTGTATGCAAATATTTTTTCAACTGTTTTGATTCCAACACCTTGTATCGATAAAAGCTGATTTAGTTGATATATACGGCCTTCCTTAATTGCTTCTAAAATCCTTTCTATATAAATAATTTTGACCCCACTCTCTGCGGATATTTGTTCACTTGATAAAGGCGTTATTTTTCTAGCGAATTCGATATACAAATCATCATTAGCCGTTACTGAATAGTCATAAATTTCAACATCAATATTAAGATCTGATAGGTATGACTGCATAATAGCAAGACTAACTTTGCCATCTATCCCGCCTCGTCCCCCACCCAAAATAGGAAAAGCTATCGATTTTATATTTCTACTTTGGTAGGTATCTACAAATTTTTTAAGGCCTTGGTGAAGGTATAACTCTTTTGACGGGTATTTCCAGCTCAACTTAGTCGGGAAATTTAAAACCGATTTAAGCTCTGATTTATATATCCACAGGAGCCCTATATCTAGTTTTTTTGCATCACATAGAGCCTCATATTTTATAAACATGTCTGGGTAGCGTAATTTAAATTCTAGAGCTAACCCAGCCCCCATAACACCATCACAGTTAACAGGGTTTACTAGGTAATTGCATTTAGAATTGAATATATTTCCATTTATTACTTCAACACCCATATTTTAGGCCTTAATTTTTTATGTTTTTTACTATTAGAAAAAAAGCATGGGATCAACAGCAACGTTGATATGTATTTTTTTGTCTTCGCATACTTTTATTATGCGCTGCTGTACTTCTATATCCTGACAGTAAATACAATGAAGCTTATCAATAGCTACCTTCTCATAAATCAAACATTCACTCATCATTTTTGATTTTAGGTCTAAATCTACAACCCCATTTATCTTCCAACTCGAACTAAAAATTGCACTCCAATTAAATGACGCTAATTCATGTATATATGGTGTAAATGTAGAAGCTATGGTAGAAGCATTACCGTTCGAAAAAATAGTTTTGGGAGATGCTATAGCTTCCTTATAAAAAGATAAAATAATAACTTCTGCTCCAAACTCTTTTTGAACCTGAAATAGCATCGCATTTCTAACGTTAAAATAAAAAGGTACGTAGTCATGTATTGAGTGTTTATGTATAGGCTCTTTTTTTGCTCTTCTTGCATTTACTAAACTATTACTGATATCAACTTTTTGTGCTTTATTATTGTGAGGCAATAAGCCTTTAGAGAGTATGCCCGGGAGATTGGCAGTATGTGTAATGTGCATTAAATAGTTAATGTTTAATCGATCAAACAAAGGACGTTTGAAATTACATAGCACAGTATGGAGGTCATCAGATGACCACACAACCCACCGTTCACCTTGGCCATTTGTTCGATACCTACCACCAAACAGCTTTCCCTTATCAGTTAAGTGATATTTCTTATCTTTAAAAAAAAGTAGCTCGTATTCGATTAGGTATTTAAAAAAATCAGATGTGCTTTTTATTCCATTAGCTTTGCATAGCATTGTTGTAGATAGTAAGTCTGTAGCTACTTGCTCTTTTTCATTCTTAGCTTCAACATTTTTTTTATGCTTTAGTATTGTCTGCCTTAATTTATATTTGGTATTAATATAATGCTTACTTTTAGCTAGTTGTACTCTCTGGTGTTTTTTTTGTTGAAGTAGTTCCGAAGAATCGCCTTGAGGATTAATAGCTAACCTGTTTTTACCACCTACATTTCCAAGCTTTGACAGCTCATCATTTTTTGAGATATTTAACTTGTGAAGCTCATCATTAAAATTATAGGTTAATTCTCCTACTTCTTTTCTAACAGTAGAAACACTATGAGTATTTGGTCCCCCACCTCTTTCAACATGATCATCCTGACTATTTTCATCACTGGCTATTTTATTAAATAACTCATCTTTTTTAGATTGCGGTCTAATCTGTTTAGGTTCTTTCTTGCTTTCAGGTACGTTTACTATAGACGCCTTTGCCCTAGCCCTCAAAGCCTCTAACTCTAACCTATTAATCTCTCCTTTAGTTCTCCTCTTATAAGCCTCAGCATCTTTCTCAAACTTTGCTGCCTTTTCATCAAAAGATTCAGCAAAATTTACCAAACGATCTAAAGTAGGTATTTTGGTAGAGTTAGTACCATCTTCAGTATGAGAATATATACTTTTAGAAGACCTCGTGTTATTTTTGTGCGCTTCTTTATCAACTGATGGATTTTTTGAGAGCTTATTAATTAGGGTGCCTAAAACAACTGTAATTAATAAAACATGGGGCATGGCTGCTATCAAGCAGATTGGGTTTAAACACAAACCAAAAAAGAGTAATTGATTGATAAACATTACAAAAATAAATGTACCAGTATATAAGCTGGCAATTTTTTTAGTCTTAGCCCAAAGAGCATTTAGCCATTTCATTTAATTACCCAACATATCCTAGTTATATCCATATAAAACTCTTAATCCTTCCACTATTTACATATTCCTCAGAAGGGGATATCGTCATCAAAATCGATTGTGGGTTCCATAGAGTCAGGTGAGCCGAACACACCCCTTTTATTAGAATCATACTTGTTTGCTTTAGCGAGTTGTGAAGGGAAACCTGTATATTGTTGAGGTGCCTCATCTTCTACACACTCAGTATCTATGATGTTTGTTATATCACTTGAAAAATTAACACATCTATTTAAAGTAATGTTTTCGGCAAGCTCTTCTTGAGTTTCACAACGGTATACTTCCTTTTCACAAGTTCCACAAAACCTTATTCCAGTGTTATGCGTTAGTGATAGTTGTTCCCATTTTTGATCGCATGAATAGCCCCATGAGCAATTCCTTATAAATTCTTTGTTCATTTCCTTTCCTAATCCAATCTAATTAAATTGAGCTCAAAAACGATAACTTCTTATTTAGTATCACTAAAGTGCTACTCACCAAAAGAATAGATTCTGTAAAATCTATATCATCGAGCAAGCGAGCGGCACTTAAATAGATCGTCATTTTTTATATCTGCCCACCAACACCTTTAAACTTCTCAACAAAAGCGGCAATTTTCTGAAAAACCGTTTGCTTCTGGGTTCGGTACTGTGGGTTCAATGGGCTAAGTTTGGGCAGTGCCTCATTAAGTGCAGTGCCATTTTCAGAGGCGTACTCACGTTTGAGTGATGAGGCAATATAGCGTTTGGCAGCATCGATATTGAGCTTTTCAGAGGCAATAATGGCATCGGCTTCACGCTTCTGCTCCGCCTGGGCGAATTTGAAGAAAGCGTCGATAATGCTGGCTTTGTCATTGATCTCATCTAGGTTTGTCTGGTTAATAAAATCAACCACTAAGCTCTCTTTCGCTCTATTACCAAGGCTACCGCGGATCATACGACGAACTTCTTCAATCAAGCCTTCTTTGCTCTTGTTCTTCTTATTGTGGTCAAAAATCAGTTCAAGAATGTAATCGAGGTTTATTTCTTGCGATTTAAGCAAATCAATTTCAAAAACCACATCGTCCCAGTCTACCGTTGACTTATCTTTGTCCTGACCTTCTTTATCGCGTCGCAACCAGTCGCGGGTATCGTTGTAGGTAGAGCGATAATCTTGAATAGCGCGCTCGCTTGGCATATCGATGGTTTGCATTGCCTCGATGTCAGCATCGTCCAGATAGTACTTTGACTTGAACGTTTCAACAGCTTGTTCATCACTGGTATCTAGGCTTTGCAGTGCTTTCAAGCCAGCAAATTCATCGTAGTTTTGTAAAATATTTTCTGCTTTGAGGTATTCACCAAATAGCTTGGCAAATTCCTTTTTATCTTGTTCTTTTTCAATATTTTCTGGATTTGGAAAACGTTCTTGCAGCTCTTTGACGATATCAACAAAACCTCGACGCGCTTGGCCAGTAGCAATATCGTTAAAGCCTTCCATGTATTCTTTATAGCTCTTCTCCAACACCACGTTTTTGGTGTTTTTGTCACCAAACAAGGTGATGGCATCAATGGTTGCCTGTTCCAAGTCACGGAAGGTAACAATATTGCCAAAGGTCTTCGTCGCATCATAAATGCGGTTAGTGCGAGAAAATGCCTGCATCAAGCCGTGATAGCGCAAATTCTTATCAACAAACAAGGTATTAAGCGTAGGCGCATCAAAGCCCGTTAAAAACATACCAACCACTATGAGCAGATCTATTTCTTGATTCTTCACGCGCTGAGCAAGGTCACGGTAATAATTCTGAAAGCCATTACTGTCCACGCCATAGTTAGATTTAAACATGGCGTTGTAATCCGTAATCGCGGCGCTCAAAAACTCCTTTGCGCTGCTGTTCATGGCACTGACTTCAAAACTCTCATCTAAAATATCACCAATGGCGTCCTGCTCTTCATTGGCTGCAAATGAGAAGATAGTCGCAATGCGCAGAGGCTTACTTGTGGGGCTATTTTCTGCCTCGGCCTGCAATGTTTTGAAGGTTTCATAGTAGGCTTTCGCTGCATCAACACTACTTACCGCAAACATGGCGTTAAACCCTTTAGCGCCAGAATAGGCTCGATGCGTTTTCTGGTTAAAATGGCTCAGAATATACTGCGAGATTTCACCAATGCGCATTGGATGTAAGAAGGCTTTCTTATTCTCAGCGGCACTAAGCTTCTTATCATCCTGCTCAGTCTCAATGCTCTTAAATTGCGGACGAACATCGTTATAGTCCACTTTGAACTTGAGTACTTTTTCATCACGAATGGCATCAGTGATCACATAAGTGTGCAACTGCTGGCCAAACACGCTGCCCGTGGTTTCAGCACCCAAGGCGTTTTCAGGGAAAATTGGCGTACCGGTAAAGCCAAACTGGTAGTACTTTTTGAATTTCTTCTTCAGATTTTTCTGCGCTTCACCGAACTGGCTTCGATGACACTCATCAAAAATAAAGACAACCTGCTTGTTGTATATCGCTAAATCGCTTTCACTTTTGATTAAGTTATTGAGCTTTTGGATTGTGGTGACGACAATCTTGTTATCGTCTTTATCCAGGTTACTCTTAAGCCCTGCGGTACTGTCTGAACCGTTCACACTATCAGGCGAGAAGCGCTGATACTCTTTCATGGTCTGATAGTCGAGGTCTTTTCGGTCCACCACAAAGAAGACTTTATCGATACAGTCTAAATCGGTGGCCAAACGTGCCGCTTTAAAGCTGGTGAGTGTTTTTCCTGAACCCGTGGTGTGCCAAATGTAACCCCCACTTTCAGGCTTAGCCCAGTCTTTAGCGTTAAACGCGCTCTTTATCTTCCATAAAATGCGCTCTGTAGCGGCAATCTGGTAGGGTCGCATTACAAGTAAGGTATTGCTGACGTCAAACACCGAGTAACGCAAGATCACTTCAAGTAAGGTCTCTTTCTGGAAAAAAGTCGCCGTAAAGTCTTTTAAATCCTTGATCAGCGTATTGTCTGACTTCGCCCAGTTCATCGTGAAGTCGAAGCTGTTTTTGTCGCGCTTCGTGGTATTGGCAAAATAGCGCGTGTCGGTGCCATTCGAGATCACAAACAGCTGCAAGAACTTGTACAAAGAGTTCTCAGTATTAAAGCTTTCTTTGCTGTAGCGATGTATTTGGTTAAACGCCTCTCGGATTGCCACACCACGCTTTTTCAGCTCGATTTGCACCAAAGGCAAACCATTAACCAAAATCGTCACATCGTAACGGTTGGCATGGCTTCCCGTTTGCTCAAACTGCTTAATGACCTGCACTTTGTTACGAGCAATGGTCTTCTTATCAAACAGGTAGATATTTTCGATATGGCCATCATCAAAGACAAAATCGAAAATATAGTCACTGTGCACCTTGCGGGTTTTATCAAGAATATTGTCGCTTGGTGTGTTTAGGTATTGCTCGCAAAAGCGAGCCCACTCGGCATCGGTAAACTCGACCTTATTAAGGGCTTGTAATTGTTTACGCACATTCACCAGCATGGCATCGGGTGTGGTTAGCGCGGGTAAATACTCATAACCTTGATTAGCTAAGTCCTGAATCAGTTCACGCTCTAAATCACCTTCGCTCTGGTAGCCCTCAGCAATTTGGTCTTGGCGTGTGTATTTATCTAACACAATAAAGTTATTGGATTCAGCAACCGTTTTATACGTTGTCATTCGTTTACATCCTTTTTTGTTAGCCGTGGTGTTTTCCAAAATGGAAATAGCCACCGCATCGCATTATTCAGTGACTTGCCAATGGCCGGTTTTATCTGAACCTACCCGAGTTAACCTGCCTTCTTTTTGTAGTTTGCTAATAGCGCGACCAATGGTTCTCACGTCTTTATTCAAGGTATCAGCGAGTTGTTGTCGGGTTAGCTCGGGCGTGCTACTCAGCAATGCTAAAATAGCCTCAGGCGTTTTAAGGCCCGTTACATTGATAAGGGTATTTACAGGGGCGTTTTCACCTTCTTTTAGAGGGGCGTTTACAGAGGCGTTTTGCGCCAGTGTTTGCTGAATAACCGACAACATAAAATGAATAAACGGCGTACTGTCTGCTTGGTTATCGGCCTGTTCAAGGGCGTGATAATAGGCTTGCTGATGGTCTTTAATCACACTTTCTAGCGGCAAAGATAAAAACAACGGATGCCACTTGGATAAAATCAGCGTTTGCCATAACCGCCCCATACGACCGTTACCATCGGCAAAGGGGTGAATAAACTCAAATTCGTAATGAAATACACAACTGGCGATCAATGGGTGATCTTTTGTTTGCTTAAGCCATTGGATTAAATCGGCCATTAAACCGGATACCTGATGCGCAGGCGGCGCAACATGGTGCACCACACCACCTTTATGGATACCCACGCCTTTACTGCGAAACTCACCGGCATTCACAAGAATATCTGACAGCATTAAACCGTGAGCCGTGAGTAAATCGTCAATGGCGCTGGGTGTGAATGCAGGCAGTGCATCATAAGCGGCAATCGCTCCTTTTACCTCGGCTAGCTCACGCACGCTGCCCAGCACAGGCTTACCCTCAACAATGGCGGTAATTTGTTCTTCAGTTAAGCTATTGCCTTCAATCGCCAGCGTACCGGTAATGGTTTTAATGCGATTTTGCTTGCGCAGTTGCGGCGAGGCATTGAGCTGGCTGGCATTTAATTCACCCACCTGCTGGCTGATTTGTGCCACCAAATTGAGAATCTCGGTGGTGATGGTAAAAGGCGGTTGATAGGCCATTAGGCTGCCTCATCTGAATGAGATTTCGGCCC
>NZ_AUTI01000208.1:0-4853 GCF_000497995.1 Pseudoalteromonas sp. TB25 | reverse complement strand
CTGGCAGGGAAGCTCAACAACAGATCACGATAATACTCGTATTGCTTTTGGCGTAACTCAATTTCGCGGGGCAGACCTTCTTTTATGGAACTTGTTAGCGTATTGAAATTATCTAATATCTTAACAATTCGGATTTGTTCATTAATTGTAGGGACAGGAATTTTAAACTCCGACATCTGTTTCAAGTTTATATTTGGCTGAGCAGAGGTTTTATTAAACTTAGCAATATAATCTGTCATTGCAGTGGTCTGCATGTAGTAAAAAGCAAACTTTACATTTACCTGCTGGGTTAAGCGAACAATAGCTAATGCTTGGTTAGTATTTGCAGGTAAAACGCTTTTATCAACAATGGCACACTTTCCAATAGTAGCGCCTGCAATAGCAAATAAAATATCACCTTCCTCTAATATTGAGCGTTTAAGTTCCTTATTATGAACTTCTGGAGTAATAAACATAAACTTGTCTGGTTTGATTTGGTTATCATCAAAACTTTCCAGCTTAATAAAATTAACTCCGTCGCTTACAAATTCTTTAGGGGTTGTTCCTTTGGTAATAAGTTGGGTTACGTCACCCAACGTCTTCCACTCAACGTCACCCTCTTCAAAACTCAACAACTGGTCGCGGTAGTAGTTGTATTGTTTTTTCCGCATGTTAAGCTCGGCGGTCAGCTCGGCGGTCAGCTCGGCGGTCATGGCGGTAAATGCGTCCAGAATGCGTACAATTTCAGCTTGTATTGCCAGCGATTTTTCTGGGTTATCTGGGCATGGGATGGGTATTTGAAACTTTGAAAACTCAGCTTTCGTAATAGTTTTCAAAGTACTTCCTCTCGCATTTTTCTTCTCAACTTCGAATTTGCTTTTTAATTGGTATGCGAAATATTTCTTATTTATGCACTCAATATAATTTGTGAATATTGCCAAGGTTCTATCTACATAGCAGTCATACTGAGTTAATGCAACACGTCCAATAGTCCCTTGCAGTGTTACAATCACAGTTCCATTTTTAACAAATACGCTTTTAGGTTGTGCTTTTTTTGAAATTCTTTGTTTAGTAATTTCTTTTAAGTCAAAACTACCATCAAGCAAGTCAACAACTTGCACAAAAGGCATACTGCCTTCTCCGTCATACCATTCACTATTGCCGTAGGGTTGGGGAAAAGAGCCTCTTCTAAATTCAGCTACGTCTTCTAACGGCTTCCATTCAACGTCAACTCCATCTAACAGCTTTTCCATGTAGCTTGAAATGCTCATGCCTCAAGCTCCTCACCTTCAATTTCCGCGACAATTGCGTCAATATCACTGCGAAGTTGGTCGATTTTAGCAACAGTGGTTTTAAGTTCGGCATTAAGCTCTGTAATGTCCACTAGCTCGCGGTTGTCTTTCGCTTCTACATAACTGCTCACCGAAAGGTTGTAGCTGTTGCCTGCGATAACATCCAAATCAACACATTTGGCAAAGTGATCCACGTCCTCTTTGCTGGCAAACACTTTCATGATGTCTTCGATGTGCTGCTCAGTCAGTACGCTGTTATTGGTTTCTTTTTTAAACAGTCCGCTAGCATCAATAAACTGGGTGGTGGTGTCGGTTTTGTGCTTAGACAGCACCAAAATATTCACCGCAATGGTGGTGCCAAAGAACAGGTTAGGTGCCAGTGAAATTACGGTTTCAACATAGTTGTTATCTACCAAAAACTTACGAATTTTTTGCTCAGCACCACCACGGTAAAAAATACCGGGGAAGCAAACAATCGCCGCACGACCTTTGCTTGATAGGTAGCTGAGCGCATGCAGCACAAAGGCAAAGTCGGCTTTTGATTTGGGTGCAAGTACACCTGCGGGTGCAAAGCGGTCGTCGTTAATTAAGGTTGGGTCATCGCTACCAATCCATTTCACCGAATAAGGCGGGTTAGAGACAATCGCATCAAACGGTTTGTCGTCTAAAAAGTGCGGTTCGGTTAAAGTGTCACCCAACTGAATATTGAACTTGTCGTAGTTAATGTTGTGCAAAAACATATTCATACGCGCCAAGTTATAGGTGGTGTGATTCAGCTCTTGACCAAAAAAACCATCCTCAATGATATGCGCATCAAAGTGCTTTTTGGCTTGTAACAGCAATGAACCGGAGCCAGCCGCAGGGTCATAGATTTTATTGACACTAGTTTGACCGTACATGGCCAGCTGCGCGATCAGTTTTGAAACGTGCTGAGGCGTGAAAAATTCGCCGCCTGATTTACCCGCATTGGCCGCATAGTTTGAAATAAGGAACTCGTAGGCGTCCCCAAACAAGTCTATTTGGTTGTCTTCAAACTCACCGAAAGAAAGCTCAGACACTCGTTTTAATACCTTTACTAAACGATCGTTTTTTGCAGTAACCGTATTACCTAAACGATTGCTGGTGGTATCAAAATCCGCAAACAAGCCTTTTATGTCTTTTTCTGAATCATAGCCATTGGCTGAGTTTTCGATTGCAGCAAAAATAGCCGCCAAATCCGTATTTAAATTTTCGTTCTTATGCGCATTAGCCGCCACATTGCTAAACAACTGGCTTGGAAGGATAAAATATCCTTTCGTACGGACTGCATCATCTTTTGCAGCTAGAATGTTTTCATCATCATCGTCCATGGCAGCATAATTAACACTTTCATCACCGCCTGTGATGTAACCAACAAAGTTCTCACTGATAAAGCGATAGAACAAAGTACCCAACACGTACTGCTTGAAGTCCCAACCATCTACTGAACCTCGCACATCGTTAGCAATAGCCCATATTTGTCGTTGAAGCTCAGCACGTTGTTGGTTACTTGTCATTTCTTTATTCCCGTAAAGTACGTTATTTAATATTAAGCCGCATATTCTAGTAAGTGAGATAAAGCTCGTATTGGCTTTATCTCACTTACTTATCATCCAAATAATACTACCACAAATTCTATATAATCAATCTGCTGCTTCAGTTTATAAATAGTTTTATTGTCTTTACACTTCCCTTTCACCAATTCTTTCCATTATCCAATCATCCACCTCTGATTCAAGCCAGGCTACAGATTTAGCACCCAACGATACTTGCTTTGGGAATGTGCCCTTAGTCATGAACTCATAAATTGTTGAGCGGCCAAGTGATGTTTTTTCGATTACTTCTTTTAATTTGATTAAACGCATGGAATTTCTCCGGTTGGTTATTAGTACATAACCTTTCCGGGGTCAGTATTTTTTTATGCTCTTCAAACAAAAAACTTACACATATACATCACTAACTTGCATGAACCACTTAAGAGGAATTTACAATGCAAGGTCAACAGTCGTTATATGAATTTAAACACCCAGTAAATGACGAGCAGATACTAGAAGCCGCCGCGTATATTATCGCTAAAAAGCAGTTTCGTGATGGCGTATTGAATAGCCCTAATGATTGCGAAGAGTACTTAAAACATAAATTAGCGATACATGAACATGAAGTATTTGCCGTACTGTTTTTAGATAGTCAGAACCGCATACTGGAGTTTAAAGAGCTATTTAGAGGCACTATTAACGCTGCCAGCGTTTACCCTAGAGAAGTTGTTAAAGAGGTGCTGGAGCTTAATGCTGCATCCGTTATATTGGCACATAACCACCCTTCAGGCGTTACTACGCCTTCTCAAGCAGATAAACTCATTACTACCAAATTACAGCAGGCACTTAACCTAATTGATGTATCGGTGCTTGATCACATCATCATTGGCGAGAGCACGTATTCATTTGCTGAACATGGCTTAATTTAAAAGGAGTTAAATATGGCGTTAAAAATAGAGCAAGTATCAGGCTTAAAAGTGCCTGAGTCTTTTATTGGTGTGATTGTAAGTGCTATTGCGAATAGAGGTGATTCTATAGGCGGAGCTAAGGCGGTTACGCTTAACTTTAGAGATCCTGATTACAGCCCTGAAGCTGGAGGCTTTCACCCTGTAGAGGTTAGGTTGGAAAAGCAGGCCACCAGCTGGCAGCTTATTTATATTACTGACTTTTCGTATCAGGGCCGTCATACCCCTGAACTGATAAAAGAAATTGATGTGTGCTTTAGCATTAAGCAGGTTTATCACTTTCTAGCTGGTTGGTTGAATGCTAGGGAAGGTAAAGAGTTGTTAGCCTTGTTTATTTCTAACTTTGTTGAGTACTACAACACAGGTTGTTATCAGGTTACGGTTACTACTGAGTAACTGGAGGTTTTTATGGCTGAAGTACAAGCGGTTAAAGATCTTGATACAGTGAGACTTGTTAGTTATTTGCTAGAAAAACGTTGCTCAAGGCAAATGAGCCAAATATGGAACATTGGCTTAAATCTCGCGCTTAGAATATCTGACTTACTCGCAGTGAAGTTCACTGACATAAATAACGATAGGTTGATTATTTACGAGTCAAAGACCTCAAAATTAGCTGAAATTAAGCTAAATGATAAGGCGCTTAACTTAATCAACGAAATTAAGCTTACTCATCCACAGCATATCTACTTATTTCAATCATACCGAAATCAACAAGCAATTAACTCAAAGCCTAAACCACTATCGCGTAGAGCGGTTACTAAAGCATTTGCGCTCGTTGGTGAAGAACTAAATATTCATTTAGGTACTCACTCAATGCGTAAAACACGTGGCTATCACTTGTATCAGAAAACCCACGACATCGCCCGAGTAATGAAAATGCTTCGCCATAGCTCCGAAGCAACAACACTTCGTTATATAGGCATAACACAGGAGGAAATAGACAAAGACTTTGAAGAATTAGAGCTATAACTCTTAACAGCGTCATTCTGGCGCTTGTTTTACTTAACTAAAAGGAAGGCACTATGTCTTTAAATAAGGCCGTTTCGTGCGGCTTGGTTGGTAAT
>NZ_AUTI01000207.1:0-30047 GCF_000497995.1 Pseudoalteromonas sp. TB25 | reverse complement strand
TGGCTTACATCCATGTAAGAATAAGTAAAAACCGAGCAAAGCTTCCGCGTCCTGCTCACGCCCCTTACCTACATCCATGTAGGCAACAAAGAGTAAACCGTCCCTAGAAAGAACTCAAAGGGCAGCGCATGTTTGGCATTAATGCTTCGTTATCGCCTATTTATGGGGAGTAACCACACTACATAGGCTCTGCCTTGCCTAAAAACCAAACATACAGCTGCAAAATCAACCACGAAAGGTCAACACGCCCTAGTAATGGCTCTAAAAATCAGCTTAGTGATGACGCTAAGCTGATTTATAAAACACGTTTTAAACCTCTAATGCCTTTAAAAAAGCATTAATGTTAGGTGCAAGTACATGGTGTGTTTTTTTGCCGACAAACTCTAAACATACTTCACCAGTGTGCACCAATACACTTACTAGTAAATCATCTTGATCTGTTAAACCAATAAATACTGTTTCTGGCTGCTTAAGCTTGCGTTTCATTAAAACGTGGCCCGTTATATTTTGCTGTAGCAAATTAAAGTCTTCTTCGTTCCATGCTTGTAGTAATTCAACCTGATGCCCATCAATACTTGCTAAAATACTTCCACCGTACATATGTCCGTATAGCTCGCTAAGCTCTTTTGGAAACTCAAGTTCTAGTGCACTGGCTAAATCATTAAGCGAACCTGCAGGTTGCTGACGCGCCCCNCCCCCTGCCACTGAATGTTTCCTTGCTCGTCAACCTCACCAACTTCACATGGGCTTGGCCATTGCTCGTCGTGCGCAATAAGTGGGTACTTAGCTGTGTTTTTAAGGGTATTTTCGCTAAATGTTTGATGAAGTTGTTCTATAAGCAATGCAACAGACATACTGTGAAACTCATTTAAATTAGATATAATGTCCCTATTGTAACTATTTAAGAGCAAACATGACAGATTACAGCAATTCTCCAGACCTTAAAGGTAGCGTATTAGGCCAATCTACTGAGTATGTAGATGTGTACACGCCAAGCTTGCTTTTCCCTATTGCGCGCAAACTAAATCGTGATGCTTTAAATATTGACGAAGCAGAGCTTCCATTTAAAGGCCAAGACATTTGGACAGGTTACGAGCTTTCATGGCTAAACAATAAAGGTAAACCGCAAGTTGCCGTGGCCTTATTTACCTTTGAATGCCAAAGCAGCCATATTATTGAGTCAAAGTCGTTTAAACTTTATTTAAATAGCTTTAACCAAACCCGATTTGAAAGCATTGATGTAGTAAAACAGCATTTAATTGATGATTTATCAAACGCGGTTAACAGCCCTGTCAAAGTGACTTTATATAATCCTGATGATTACAATTGCTTACCGTGTACAGCGCTGCCAGGTGAATGTATTGATGATTTAGATATTGAGATTAATAATTACGATATTGATGCTAATTCACTTAAAGCAAAGAATGATAACGTAGTAACAGAAACGCTCTACAGCCACTTACTTAAGTCGAACTGTTTAATTACCTCCCAGCCTGACTGGGCAAGTGTCATTATACGATACACAGGCGAGCAAATATGTCGCGAATCGTTATTGCGTTATTTAATTTCGTTCAGAACGCATAACGAATTTCATGAGCAGTGTGTTGAGCGTATTTATAGCGATTTAACAACACAACTTAATATGAAAGAGTTAGAGGTTTACGCGCGTTATACTCGTCGCGGTGGGCTTGATATAAACCCGTATCGCTCTACACATTATAACGATACGCCATTTGCAGTTAAAATTAATCGTCAGTAGGTTGTTTTAAACTGGAATATTAGGGTCTGTTGACCTTTCAAGGTTAAATTTGCAGCAGCCTGTTTGGTATTTAGGCAAGGCAGAGCCTAAGTAGTGTGGTTGTTCCCCATAAATAGGCGATAACGTAGCATTAATGCCAAACAGGAGTTGCCCAAAGGGTTCTGCCTAGGGGCTATTCACTCTTTGTTACTCGGTTTTTACTTAGCCCACTAGGTTACAAACCTCGCGCCGCGATTAAATAGCTCCTAGATTGAACAAATTTCAATCCGCAAAGTTCAACAGACCCTCGTATTAAAAAAGGAGCCTAGGCTCCTTTTTATATTTTTTAATTAACTTCGCGCTTAGTGGGTATGGGCATACCACACACATCAACGTAGTTGTGTGCTTTAACAAACCATGGTTCAACACGGTTTTTACGAGCACTGATTAAGTTTTTAAACACCGATGAGTTTGTTTTCATCACTTTAAATATACTTTTATCACTTTGTACATCGCCAAGGACTTGTATATTAGTAATTGGGTTAAATGCTTTTCCTTCAGTTGGTGTGCGCGCTAAACGGTTAAAATGCTCTATACCTTCTAGCACTCGACCAAACACCGTAATATTTTTATCAAGGTAGCGCGGGCCTTGCCCTATTGTTACAAAAAACTCCGTGCTCGCACTATTTATATCGTTGTCGCGCGCCATGGCAAACACGCCACTACAATGCACTTGCCATGTTTGCGTATGTGCTGAGTTTTGAGCTACTGCAAAGCCGTTTAAAAAGCCGGTAACTGGTGCATATCCGTCGCCATTTAGCTCAGTAATTAAAAGTGGTTTGTTTGTTGTTAAATAAAACTCAGCAGGGACTGTTTTATCTGCCGTTTTAATTAACTTTTTACCCAAGCTGTCGCCACCTTGCGCTACAAAACCCTCAACAAACCGATAAACGCTGGTATTTTTATAAAACCCTTCTCGTGCTAACTTTTTAATATTTTGAACGTGCTTTGGGGCAAGTTGTTCATTAAGCTCAATATACGCATCGCCCGTTGGCAGCGTTATCTTTAAAATATTTTGGGCGTTCACTACTCGCCAGTCATTATCTGTTGCACTAGCAATTACCTCACTCGCGCTATATAAAGGTAGCTCTTGTTTAGCAACACCATTACCAAGTTGTTGAGCACAACCGCTCAATAAAACACTAAGCAGAGCTGGCAATATAATTTTCCTCATCGCTTATATCCTTATAATTATTATAGTTTTGGTTATTCCCAATCAAACTTATATAGCACATCAAAATTTTGATATAGGCCGCTTGTTATCTCTATGTATAACTGTGAAAGTAACTGATAACGCACAGCCACTTCACTGAGCGAATCAAATACACCCACGCTATATTTAACTTGCAAACTGGGTGCTACGTATCCTGATATTTCTACTTTGGTACTATCACCACTACCTGATGAGCTTAAACTTACATCTGACAACCCAAAGGTTTCACCTACCTTAGAAACAACCCCTTCGCTGCGGCTAACCCCTTGAGAGAGTAATAACTGTGTAAGCATAGCATCGCTTGACGAACTTTCTCCATCACCTAAAGGTTGGCCATTAAGTAAATATGCAAGTGCTTGTGCTTGATCCATCGCAGGCTCAGAAAATATTTTGAGCGTTGGTTGTTCAACATTACCCGTAAGCGTAACCCCTGCAATGACACCATTTGCAGTCGTATCGGGGTTACGTATTGCTTTAATATTTAAAAATGGTTGTTCAATTGAACCGCTAAAACCGACTTGCCCGGTGCTGATTATTAAATCTTGCCCAAAGGCTAAGTAAGTACCTTCAATTAAGTTAAGCTCACCTGTGGCTATAATTGGTGCACCTTGACTCATTTTTATCGCTAAATCACCCGCAACTTTTGATTCCAAGCCAAACGATTCTACTTTTACATCGTTTTTGACAATCACTTTTAAATCTATGTCGTAATCAAACGGAACTGTTTCGGTGGCCTCGGTTTTTTGATCAACAATAATTTCATCATCGCTAACTTGCACTGCGCCCTCTGGGAGCTCTTCAATCATTATACGACCGTAAGGCACAACTACCTCACCAGCAAGCTTGAGTGCATTATTAGCCAAGCCTATTTTTAAATCCGGCGATACTTTAAAAGTAACCCCTTGCTGCGCACGTACATAAAACTGCTCGCCAACTACCGCCACATTTACAGCAGGTTGCGCACCTTGCCAATCAACGTCACCGGTGAGGTTTATTTTACCGCCCTGGTTGTCGTTTAAGTTGCCTTTTATTGTGGCTGTTGTTTTATCAAACAACACGTTTATATTTGATTTTTGCAGCGCTATAGGCAATTGCTCGCCCTCTAAACTAATATCGCTCACATTAAGCTCGCCATTTAATAATGGATCTTTTAACGTACCTGCTAACGCGACTTTTCCACTAATATCACCTTTTAACTGCTCAAGGGTTTCAAGAAATGGTTGTAAGTCTGAAAGGAGTATTTTATCAATATTAATAGTGCCGTTAAGCGCTTGCGTATTTTGTATGTCGTCAATATCAATTTGTGTGTTTATTTTACCAAGCACACTTGATTCTAAATTAGCTTCAAGCTTGCCAACTTGAGAGTCCGAAAATGCACTAACAGTTAGAGTTTCGATTGGTAATTTAAAACGATCTTCTTCCGAGGTAAGCACCGCTTCTAAGTCGCTAGAATCGATATTTGCGCGTAATGTTTTAAGCGCACCACTTTGCCAATTAAGCGCTACATCGCCAGTTATATTACCGCGAGTACGAATGCTATTAGGTAAAAAGTGCTTAAGCTCCTCAAGAGCTAAATTGCTTAGTTTAGCATTTAGCTGACCGAGGTTTTTTGATTGGGCTAAGGTGTCTATGCACAATTTACTTTGCTCAGATGC
Organism: Pseudoalteromonas sp. TB25; assembly: GCF_000497995.1. Taxonomy (NCBI): domain Bacteria; kingdom Pseudomonadati; phylum Pseudomonadota; class Gammaproteobacteria; order Alteromonadales; family Pseudoalteromonadaceae; genus Pseudoalteromonas; species Pseudoalteromonas sp. TB25. Next base: position 25,381 of record NZ_AUTI01000207.1, on the reverse strand, counting down.
CCAACAATGTGCACTTACATCAAAGTCGCCACTTTGCGTATTAACCATAATGGCAATATTTTTAGTATTACTAAAACTAAGCTTTTTATCGCTGAGCGTTACATTACTAAGCTCGCCATTCCAAGTGGTATTATTAATTTTGCCATTAACTTCAAACTCTACACTGCCTTGCTCAGCATCTACAGATGCCGTAAGTTGGTGATCTGTTTTGTCGCCGCTGGCATCAATTTTAACGCTATTAATTTGCTGTTCGGCTACAAGCGCCGAACCAACACTTACCGAAACATCGGTTTGCCAATCGGCTGCGGTATCTAACTGTCCTTTTACTGATAATTTATTAATGTTTATTTCATCAAAAATAAAGCGATCGAGTATTAGCGCTAAATCAACAGAGGGCGTTAACCTTTCCCCTCTCACTTTTAAATTTGCGTTGCCATCAGCAGTAAATGGAATATTAGCTTTTTCATCACTTTTAAGCGTTACTTTGCCATCAACCTGCCAAGTGTCATCAACTTGCCCGCTTAGTGCTAATTTATTGGTGCCGCTACTTAAATAAAAACTATCAATATTAGCTTTTAACGTGTTGTCGAGCTTAAAGTTTGAGGCAAATTCTAGTGGCACGTCGTTAAGTAATCCGTTTAACTTTGTATTATTCATTTGTAGCTGCCACTTGTCGTCAGCTGCATTAAACGAGCCTTTAAACTGTCCTGAAATATCACTGGTAGCGGCATCAGTTAAGTACTGCGCTTTTAAGTTAGCAAGCGTGCCATTAAAGTAAGCCTGTATGCCTTTTTGCCAATCAACATTGGCTTTTATAGTTGCACTGCTTTCGTTCGCTTTAATGCTTAGCGCTTGTAAAGTTGCTTTGGTGAGACTGCCTTTTAATTGGGTATTTAAGTCAACAGCTGGGTACGCGCCTAATTGGCTATTCCCCTGCAGGCTAAGCTGGTAATCGTCGGCATTACCTTGTGCATTGAGGCTTACATTTCGCACTTTAAGCTCATTACTTTGTGCATCAATAAGCCACTGTTTAATTTTGCCATTTAACTCAAACGGATAGTTTTTTTGCTTTAAATTTGCCGTTGCCGTTAAACTAAGTGGATATTGCCCCTGCGTTTCTAAATTTAAGTTTAGATTTGATAAGTCACCATTCAACTGCAAATTGGCTTGGTGCTCATCACTTTGTAAAACAACATCCCCTTTTACGGGCAAGTTCCCTGCAAGCTCAGCGTTAAGATGCGTATTAAGCTGCCACTGTTCATACTTTGCTGAGAATGACTCTAAATTAATAACCGCATCTTCCACACTTAATTGCAGCGAGATGTTTTCAATAACATGTTGGGCTTCGTTTTGCTCAATCGTAATGTTAGCTATTTCAAAGTCTTCAACAACTAAGTCAAGTGGCGAAGTAAATTCTATATTAGGTAATGCGGGTAGGTGCGTTAAAGGCGCTTGAGTATTTTGCGCCGTTTGTGTTTTCGCATCTTGTTCTTGCTCTTTTAAAGCAACAAGTATGGTGGGAATATTCAGGCTTTTAACCGTCAGCTTTGAACCCTCTGCTTTTGCTGAGAGTTTAAAGTGATTAACGCTTACGTTTGCACTTGGGTGCTCTAGAGTAAATTTATTGATCGCAATGTTTTTTACAGCAATATTAAAAGGTAAGCTGATTTTTTCAAGCGGCTCTGCAGCGGCTTCTTCTTGTGACTCTGCAGTTTTTGGTAATGTTAAATTTATAGATTTAGCACTTAAGTTATCTATACAAATTCCATCGCACTGCCACCAAAACAAATCAATTTTCAATTGTTGTGCATTAAAATCCAAGCCATTGCTAGTAAAGCGCACATTAAAGGCATCATTATAAATAAAACGGCCATCTTTAATTACGATATGTAGTCCATCTACCGCTTTGTTTGCACTATAAGCAATAAATTGATTACCGGGTGCGGTAAATAACAAACAAAATAGTGCAACAACTAACGTGACAAAAATAGCACTTACGGCGGCTGTTATCTTTTTTAATACTGACATTAAATTTCTGGCCCTATGGTAATACTTAAACGTGTGCTTTTACTTTCTTTTGTTAATCCCCAAGCGTGGTCTATACGCACTGGGCCAACGGGTGTTAAATAGCGAAAACCAAAACCAGCGCCTACTTCAAAGTCATCAGAAAAATCATTCGTTGCTGTACCACCGTCAACAAATAAAGCTGCGCGCCAGTTTTGAGCAAACTGATAGTTGTACTCTATTGTACTGGTTAGTAAGTATTTACCACCGATGAGGTCGCCATCATCATTTTCTGGCGATATTGATTGGTACGCAAAACCACGAACACTTTGATCGCCACCTGCGTAAAAACGCAGTGAGTAAGGTACGTTTTCAATATCATCAACAAGCATTGCACCAACATTTGCTTTTAAAAACACTAAATGCTTATCTAAGTATGTACGTAACCACGCATGTTGCATTTGCACCCTAATCAGATTAGTACTCGAAAGCACATCATCTAAACCAAACTCAGCAGATATAAGCCACTGCTCTCCCCAGTATGGAGTCGTGCCGCCTTTTGATTTTTTGCGGGCGTAGCTAATGCCCGGCATTAACATTTCGGTGCTTTCTTCCTCTTCATCACCGATGCGGTAGGTTTCTTGGTCGCGGCGTAAAAATGCAGTACGCACCCACTTATTTTCGGTTAACCATTGGCGCTGAATTTGCCCCGTGAGTATTTCACTGTAGGTATCGTTTGTAAGTTCATCCTCTAATTTATATCCAGCAGAAAAACGCCATAAATCATCATTCGGATCATCAACTGGAATGGTATAAGCCATGGAAATATCTTGCTGCTTTTGCGCCACATTTAAATTAGTTTCGAGATAATGGCCGTCTTCTGTGATCCACGGTTTACTCCATTTAAAACGCACTTTGGGCCCTAAGTCAGTACTAAAACCGCCGCCAATTTCATAGCTATTTGCAGGCTTATGCAACACATCTACCTTAATAGGTACTTGGCTATTTTTACGCGCAGCAATATCGGCGTAAACGCGCACGCTTGCAAAATAAGGGGTGCTTGATAAATCCAAATTATAGTCAGCAATATGTGTTGATTTATAAGGTTGACCCTGAGTAAAAGGCGCAAGCGAGCGTATGTATTTTTCAGCAGGCGTATTACTAGCTATTTTTATATCACCAAACTGGTATCTAACCCCAGTATCAATTACAAAAGTAATAACAGCACTATTTTTATTAAGTGACACTTCTAATTTGCGCGCTGGCCACTTTGCATCAAAATAGCCAAGCTCCAATAGCATAGATTCTATTTTTTTATGAGCAGAGTCGTATCTACCATGATTTAAAACATCACCTTGTTTTAAGTTGGTATTTTTAATTAATGCCTGTAATTGTGGATCATTTTGGCCATCGCCGTTTAGCGTAATATTAATTGCTTCTATGCGAGTTGCAGGACCTCGCTCAACTTTAACAATTAACTCGCTGTCGTCTTTATCATAAATAACCTCGACGGTCGGGCTATAATAACCAAGTGCTTTAATGCTATTTTGTACTTGCTTTTGGGCATAACGACGAAGTGTACGGGTTGGTTTTTCACCAATTAATTGCTTGAGATAAAGGGCTACGTTATTTTCTAAATCACCACTTAACCCTTTAATTTCGTAATCTTCTATGACTTTTTCTGCCGCATAGCTATTTGTCGCAATTAAAGCGCTCACAACACATATGCAACGTAAAAACTTAATAAACAAGTAAATATCCTTACTTTTAATATCTTACATAAAACTGCCTGATTACGCGCATATTAGCATAGCCATAATGAGCAACACATTAACTTAATGACAATCTAATGCGTAAATTTAACTTTGAATAAGTATCAGCATAATTAAAATTAGTACGCGTTAAGACAATATTTTAGTTACAATAGTGCCTACGAATACAAAATTAATTTTAAATGAGTTTTTAATGCAATTCCCTGATGATGATAACGGCCAACTTTTAGCCGAAATAGCCGCTGCTGGCATTGATTTAAATAAAATGCACCAAGTCGATTTTTTTATTTTATTTGAACAAGAAGCCGATGCTGAAAAATTTGCTAAAGAAATAGTCTCTGATGCATTAGTTCAAAAGGCTGAACTTGAAAAATGTAAAGACACTGGCGTTTGGGAAGTAATCACTCAAGTACAAATGGTGCCAGAGCACACCCTTTTAGGCCAAGCTGAGCAATACATTGAAAGCATTGCTAATAGCTTTAATGGATATGGTGACGGCTGGGGATTAATGGACGGTGACGAGGCTTAGTTGCCTTTTAATTGTATTAGTTCAATGTACTCTATCAGTTAAGCTTAGCGGCTTAACTGATTTGCCTTCCTAAAATTGCCTTTATAGTCAAATAGCTTATCAGCCACTTTCCAACCATACTTTTTGCTTTTTCGTGCAATAACAAAATCTGGTGGTACTAATTCAAATTGTGCGCTTACTACTTGCGGTGCAGTTTTAAAATTAATAGGTGTTTGTCCAAGTCCTACTCGTAGACCAAATTGCTTATTAAATATAAATTGCCCGCCCTTATTTGCGAGGTTATATACCTCATCGCAACTTGCGCCATCTTCATCAAAATACGTTACTTTAATAAGTTCATCTTTAATTAGAGTTACCGATAACCCACTACATCGAAGCACAAGTGCGTCTTTTAAGTTTAATGCATTGCGTAACTTATCATCAGGGTCGGCCATTACCGCGCCGCAATCATGGCATTTACGTGCAGCAATATCATTTTGGGCACCGCACTGCTCACATTCTTTAAACCTAAAACGATAATCGCACTGCTCTTTATGCCCATCATCTTCTAACAGGCCTTGGCAACGCCTGCCAAAGTGCTCTATTACTTTGCCAGTGGAGTCTGTTTTACCCCAAAATATATTCGCAAACCCACAACCTGGGCAAAGTACCTGCACAGGTTCATTATCACTATCGCCTTTTTTATCACCTACTTCTGGGTGAAATAAATTAAAACCATTGCCAGCATAATCTATTACTAAGCAATCCGTTTTCGATTCAGATAACCTTAAACCTCGCCCCACAATTTGTTGATATAAACTAACTGATTCTGTAGGTCTTAAAATAGCTATAAAGTCGACATGTGGCGCATCAAACCCTGTAGTTAATACCGAAACATTAACTAAATACTTTAATTGCTTAGCTTTAAATTGCTTAATGATTTTATCGCGCTCAGTGTTTGGCGTATCACCTGTGATTAGTGCACTTTGATGAGCTGGCAAGTAGCTTAATATTTCCTGGGCATGCATTACCGTGGCGGCAAAAACCATAACACCTTCGCGCTCTTCACTGTATTGAATTACTTGCTGTAATATAGCCTGCGTTGCGCGCTCACTGTTTTTTAAAAGCGCATTCATGTCATCAGTCGTATATTGCCCAAATGCATTGCTATCTAAGGACGAAAAATCATAATGGCTAATTGCTGCATCAACTTCGTTAGGTGGCGTTAAGTAATTATGTTTGATCATATACCTGAGCGGCAATTCAAAAATACAACTTTTAAACGGACTTTCTTGAGTACCCTTAACAAAACCATGATAATGGTGGTGGTATATCCACCCCATTCCTAACCGATAAGGTGTTGCTGTTAAACCCAATACTTTTAACTGAGGGTTATACTCTTTTAAACTGTTTATTACTTTACCGTACTGACTTTTTTTATCCCCATTTACCCTGTGGCATTCATCAATAATAAGTAATGAATAATGCTCATTTAATTTGTTTAAATTACGAGAAAGTGATTGCACACTGGCAAAGGTTACTTGATGGTTTAATGATTTTTCTTTTAAGCCTGCTGAAAATATACTCGCCTCTAAACCAAAACTTTTATATTTTTGTGAATTTTGCTCTACCAGCTCTTTTACATGAGCAAGCACTAATATTTTTTGCTTAGCTATACGCGCAAGTTCAGCAATAACCAAACTCTTACCTGCGCCGGTTGGTAGTACAATAACGGCAGGATCATTACTCTTTCTAAAGTGTAAAACGGTGCGTTCTACAGCTTCTTGTTGGTAAGGTCTTAGTTTATAGCTCATGGGAAAACAAATAGATTTTAATAAGGGGATTTTAGCAAATTACTGCTATGATATTTAGACTTTGATTATATTTTATTGAGAGGTAAACAAAAAAGAGAAGCCGAAGCTTCTCTTATATTTAGCTTTAGGCTAAAAATTTCTCAAGCTCAACACCTTCAAACGCTTTAGGACGACGGCCACGGCCAGTCCATTCAATAGTCTCACCATTAAGTTCCATACGGTACTTAGGCTTAACTTTAGTGCGCTTGTCTGATGCTCCATCTTGTAAATCTTCTAGCGTAAGTCCTTTTTCTTTTAAAAGATCCAAAACTTCCTGTTTCGCTTTTTGCTGCTGGGTATATTTTGAAATTGCATCATTGATAAGCTGTTGGGCTTTTTCAAGCTCTGTTAATGATGCTGTTTTAATAAAAGATCGGACTTCTTTCATCTATATCTCGCTAAATTGTGTGATTGGAATTATTTAAATATTCTTTTTTAGTATAAGGCTATTTTTCAAAAATAACTACGGCACATAATTTATTAATGTATATAAAATTTATTCATAAAAAAACCGCGATTAAAATCGCGGTTTTTATCGTTCTTATATAAATAACAATTAGAATTTAGTAGTAAAACTCAATTGGAAGTAACGACCAGTTACGTCATAAGCTTCACCAACAGTGTTTATACCTGATGCTCCACTTACTGAACTTTGGTTTGCTACAGGAGGTTGCTTATCGAAAACATTCCGAACTGACAAAGTAACGTCTGTTCCAGCAGTGATGTTATAAGTACCTGATAGATCGTGATAAATAACAGTCGGGAAGCGATTAAACTTGTCTAAAGGGGCTCCCGTTGAAAAATTTTGATTCCCTTCAATATTACTATCATTTGAGCTTGCCCAATACTTCATGCGCCATGATACTGCAAAGTCATCAACTGTATAGCCTAAATTTAAATTTGCACGATTAGTAGGAGTTAATACCTCACCTCTGTAATCAATCTCTTCACCAGATTCAATTGATGTTTCAACATACTCATACAAATGATTCCATATCAAGTCCGCTGATAATTGCCCGAAAGCAAATTCTTGCTTATAACTTAATTCTATATCTAAACCTTTTGTGCTTAAATCATTTTCATTGCTAGTCCCTGAGCTAACTTCTGTCAAGGCACCTCTTGTATCACGTATTGCCCCACCACATGTAGCATCAAAGTCAGATGGATCAACACCATAGCATCGGTTCAATACAGTTGTTCTAGCAGTAGTAGCAATAGCGTCATCTACAGCAATATCGTAGTAGTCAAGCGTTAATGAAAATTCATCTGTTACTTGCCAAATAGCGCCAACGCTAAATGAATCAGATGTTTCTTCTTTTACATCTTCATTACCACCAATATAACCACCAGTGCTCTGACGTTCAATAGTTGTCAAATTGAATGCGCCTTCAGCAGCAACTCTATTAGCCACTTCAGCGATAGAAAGACAATTAGCAGCTACATTTCCTGTAGATGATGCAGTAATTGCATCACAAGGATCTGCAACACCTGAAAAAGTTTCGCCTCTACCACCGAATAAGTCAGCAATATTTGGAGTTCTAATAGCTCGTGCTGCTGATGCTCTTAATTTTACTGTATCTGTAGGAGAGTATTGTACACCTGCATTCCATGTTGTTTGTCCGCCAACAATTTCATGGTCCGAATAGCGAGCGGCTAAATCTAGTTCAACATTTTCTAGAACTGGTAAAACAGTTTCAACAAAAACGTCGTTAGTGTAGAAGCTACCATTTGTAGGCTCAGATTTATTTGTACTTGAAGCACCAGTTTGCGCTAAATCACCTGGAGAGTATGAACCTTTTTCAAGACGATGTTCTGCACCAACAGCTAGCCCAACCATACCACCTTCTAACTCAATTGGTAATTCACCAGAAAGGGTTGTTGAAAATATAAACTGCTCAACTTGACCTTGAGATTTTGCAGGTGATCTTACATATGCAACGGCTTCATCAGACAAAGTTCCTGCACCGAACAAATCTAAAGGCACACACCCTTGAAGTACTGCTAAATCATTAGAACATTGAACGTTACCTTCTGCATTAGTATATACATCTAATGCATTTGCAGCACGTTCAACATTTATTTGACCACCATTTTCTTGGCGCTGGTCAGTTTTACCCCATGAGATATAAGAGTTTAAAAGCCAGTTGTCATTAATTTCCCAATCTATACCTGTCGCAATACGAATAGTATCACGCTCTAAATCTGTTGAGCGAGCACCAAACTCAACCATACGGCGAACTAGCGTTGGGATATTATCATCCATTGTCAAATCAGGATTATCAGACATTAAATTTTGGCGTAAAAGATCTGGAACTAAAGGGCTTCCCAGCTTAATACCACCAACGCCACCACGTGAAGGTAGATATACATCATCCGTAGTGAAAGGAGTCGGTTCAATAGTCGAGTTGTATGTTTTAGATGAATTCCAGTTTACTTCCGTGAAAGAGTGAACACTATCTGAAATATCTTGTTTAAAGTTAACTGCTGCGTATTTACGCTCAAGCGGAGTCACTAACTGTCTGTAAGATGCACGATTGAATGAATTCTCATCACCTACATATGGTGTACCATCTGCATTATATCCGCCAACACGGCCTTGAGGTGGGTATGAAGAGTTTTGAACACCTACATATTCACCACCTTCATCATTCAAAAATATAGCTTCATCATACCTTGAGAAGTCTCGATCGGATGACTTCAAACCCTTATCATCATCATATCCAGCAGCAATTGTTACACTACCTGAATCCCAGCTATTACCAGCAGTAAGGTTTAAAGAATATTTTTCGCGATCAGATTCATCTGAAACACCTGTTTGAGCGTTAACTTCAACACCTTCAAAATCGCTTCGCGTAATTATGTTCACAACACCAGCAACAGCATCTGAACCATAAACTGCTGAAGAAGCACTTTTAAGAATATCAATACGTTCAATCATTGATGCTGGTATTGCATTTAAGTCAACCGCATAACCGCTTGAAGGAGAAACACCTGATACAAAGCGACGACCATTCACTAACACTAAAGTTCTTGAGGAACCTAAGTTGCGTAAAGACGTAGTGTTAAGACCAACACCTGTAGTACCGAATGCACTATTTGATTGATTTGAACCAGCGATAGTGACCGGAGATTGATTCAAAACATCGGCTACATTCAATGCGCCCATTTGAATAATATCGCTTCGGCCAATTGATGTAATTGGTACAGTTGTTTCAATATCAGTTCGCTTTATGCGTGAACCAGTAACTTGAATACGCTCTACTTTTTCTACACCTTCGTCAGCAGCTATCGAGTTTGCAGAAAATACAGCTGTAGATGCCGCGCCAAAAGCTATCGCTAAGCGAACAGCTTTTGAAACTTGATTATTTAACATTGGATTCTCCCTAGAATATTTTTTAATTATTTTGTTTTCAAAACGGTCTGCAATTCATCACAGTACCTATTTCGGTTTGAATAGTAGGCCCAACTCAAGCAAAAGGTCAACACTTTGACAACGAAAAAACACATTAATTTACAACAACTTAAAGAAACAAAAAACTAACACATTGCGATATCATCACCATTAACCAAAGAGCAATATTCCACTTTTTGGTGCTATGCTAATAAAATGAAATTAAATGTAAGCAAAACTTGAAAGTGAATTAACATTTGTAGATTATGGTGTTCCTAACAAACAAAGGAATTGCTATGAAAACTCGCCTCGTATGTATTTTAATACTCACTATCTCATTCTCGGCTTTCGCTGACTTAAAAGAGCTTCCGGAAGAATTTTCAGATTTTAGTTTAAATAGAGATATTACTGTCTCATATGATGACTTAGATACTCTTCTAAGTTTTACTGTAATTGATACTGGAGCATCAGATCGTTCCAAACTAAATTCTCAAGCCTCCATCGGTACAAGAATGAAGTCGCATAAAAATAACGACACAGCATTAGAAGCAAATCGTTTCTTCTTTGAAGAAGTAACAAAATCAGAGATTAAAGACGGTTTTTATAAGATCAGAGTTAGCCTAGAAAGTCTGCCAAATGAAATCTCACTTAACGAACTCAGCCTTGATGAGCAACTTGCTTATTGGTTAAACCTTTACAATACAGCCATGTTAGAAAAACTAATCACACACTATCCTATTCGCGATACAGAAGATTTACTCTTTGGCAGCAATTCAATTTTAGAGGATGAGTTTTTAAATGTTGCTGGCCATAAACTTTCTTTAAACGATATACAACAAAATATTGTTTTTAAAAAGTTTGGTATAAAAAAACCAATAGTTATGTATGGGTTTTATCAAGGAAATATAGGAAGTCCTAACATTCGTGCCGAAGCATATAAAGGAAACAAGGTTTATCATCAATTAGTTGAAAACGCTGAAGAATTCGTCAATTCAAATAGAGGAACTAGTATCAAGCGAAAAAATCGCCTTTATGCTTCTAAGTACTATGAGCAAGTTAAACCATTATTCGAAAACTTCGAGAAAGATTTACGAGAGCACCTAAAAGACTATGCAAACCCGCCAATGAGCTCTGATATAAAATATGCTAAGAGCTTTAAAATAGGTATTGAAGATTGGAGAATCACTAATATTTATGGCACAGAGCGAAAGTTTGGTGGCGCAGCGTCAACAAATCCTGCCGCCATGCTCAATGCTGTTGCAAATAACTCATCAAAACCAATAGGAGCTGATGGCGCAGGTTCAGGACTAGGTGCTGTTAACATAAGCTTTTTATCTAATTCTATTTCGGAGAAAACGATGGACTTTGGCCGCTTTTCTCCAGAAATGCTCGAAAAAATTAGAGCTCTCAAGCTAAAAGAAACTGATAATAGTGGCTCTGTAAAAATAAAAGACCTTTAATAAATTTTATTATTTAACTTTAAAAAACACCCTGTTAACATGGTACGAAAAATAGGGTGTTTTATGTCTAACTTTCTTAACTCTTCGCTCGCTGCTTATAATTCACGCCAATATAACCAAGCTATTCTTTTTTTAAACAAATGTGATATTAAAACTGTTGATTGGTATATTTTACTTGCCGCTACATATAGCGCACTTAACCAAAATGAAAATGCCGAACAAACATATTCTTACGCAGTAAATAAGTTTCCTTCATCCCTCCCTCTAATTGAAAACTATACAAACTTGCTGTGCAGAACTGCTAAACATTCGTTATGTTTAAACTTTTTAAAAAACACAAGATATTTGGCATTAAGCAAAAAGGTATCTCTGAATTTTATAGAAAGCTTGATCAAAACCAACCAGTTGTTACAAGCAAAAAAGGAACTTTCTAAAACCGTATCTGATGAAACCTTAAAAGAGAGATATCACTGGTTAAAGCTTGAATTACTAGAACGTTTGGGTGACTTAGAATTAGTTGAAAGCTATTATCTGTCTTTACCTGCCGATTTAAAAAATCAATTTTTATTTAAATATAAACGTGCTTGTAATTTTCGCAATATGGGTAAATTTGACAATGCTTTAGATATATTTTTAATGCTAAGCGATAAGCAGAACAAGTATAGCCCCGAGGTTAACTTTTTGATTGGCTGTACTTACTATGATTTACTAAAGTTTGAGCTCTCAGAGCAGTATTTAAAACGATGTCTTGAACAGGCTCCTAACTATATACCTGCGCATGAGTGTTTAAATAAATTATACTGGGATCGTGCAAACAAATCAGCCCTTATGAGCTCCTACAATAGTACATTCTTAAATCATGCTAAAAACCCACAACTAGTTCAATCACAACTAGCTCAGCTTTTACATTTTAAAGATTTTAATCAAGCCCTTGATGTATCTTCACAAGCAATTAGGCTCTTCCCTGATAACTTAGACATAAAACATGCTCATGGCATCATTTTAGGTAAGCATGGGCAAAGTGATAAAGCATTCATTATATTAGATGAGCTTGTATCACAGGCTCCCCAATCAGCAAGATATAGTGTAGATTTGGCAAACTACTGTATTGAAAATTTTGAATATAAAAAAGCAATATTGCACTTAAACACTGCAGTTAAACACAACCCTTTTAATCAAGAAATCTGGGCTTATTTATCCACAGCTTGGCGCTTAGCTAAAGACGATAAATATCATTGGTTAACTAATTACGATATGTTTGTTAAAACAATGGCTCTACCTACGCCTAAAGGCTACAAGTCGTTTGACTCTTTTGGGAAGGAACTCAAGGAACTATTACTTACTCTACACACTAAAGAACAAGACCCGCTTGACCAAAGTGTTAGAAGAGGAAGTCAAACTGAAGGACACTTACTCTATCGCTCAAATACGTTACTCTCATTATTTAAGCAGTCAATGGAGTCATGTATATCTACTTACTTAAATGATTTACCAGCAGATAGTATGCACCCATTAACGGCAAGAAATAGCCTAAACTTTACTGCCAAAGGCAGCTGGTCAGTAAAACTAGAAAATGGAGGATATCATGCCAATCATATTCATCCTCACGGTTGGTTGTCAGCACCCAGCTATATTTCTATACCTGATGAAATGAGTAAAAATGATCCACTTAAAAATGGCTGGTTAAAGTTAGGAGAAACATGTCTTGATCTAGGAAAAAGAGAATCAATAGATCGCGAGATATGCCCTGAAAGTGGACAAATTATCATTTTTCCTAGCTATATTTGGCATGGCACAAATGAGCTTAAAAGCGATAGACCTCGCTTAACAATACCTAGCGATATTATGCCAATTGGTTAATCTAGTTGATTGAAATTCAAACTAGTGCTATAAAAATAAACAAAAACAAAGGATTGATCATGATAAAATGCTTGCTACTTATAATCGCTATTGTTTTTATTCCAGTGAAAGCTGAAGAATTCTCTTTACCCGAAGAGTTTTCAGATTTTGGCTTAAATAGGGATATAAGCATATCTTATGAAGACCTAGACCAACTTCTAGAGTTAACCGTTATTGACATGGGCTTATCTGATAGGACTATTCTAAAACCAATAGTAGGTAATGGCACAAGGTTACGGTCTAATAGAGACAGAGATACGGCTTTAGAGGCTAACCGCTTTTATTTCGAAGAAGTTGTAAAATCGGATATTAAGCTAGGTTTTAAAGTAATTCGCCAAAGCCTAGAAAAAGTACCTGAAGAAGTCCCTTTAAACGCATTAACCTTAGATGAGCAATTAGCTTATTGGCTAAACTTATATAATACAGCCATTATTGAAAAGTTAATTGAACATTACCCAGTTCGAAATGCAAAAAAATTACTCGAAGGTGAAAGCTCAATACTAAACGATAAATTTATAAATGTTTCAGGCCATACCTTGTCACTTAATAATATTCAACATGATATCGTTTTTAAGAAATTTGGGAATAAGAAAATAGTAATGTATGGCTTCTATCAAGGGATAATCGGAAGTCCGAATTTACGTAACGAAGCTTACACAGCTGATAAGGTATATAAACAACTTTCAGGTAATGCTGAAGAGTTTGTAAACTCCAACCGAGGCGTTCAAGTTAAAAGAAATCGTCTAAACGTTTCTATTTTTTATGATCAAGCAAAAATTTTATTTCCTGACTTTGAGAACGATCTACTAAAGCATATTTTAAACTATTCTGATTCTTCTATTAACTCACAAGTAGAAGATTCGGAAGAATTAATTCTAGCTATTGAGGACTGGAATGTAACCGACATATACGGCACTGAGCGCTCATTTGGTGAGGGTAATGCCACCAACAAAGCGGCCTTACTAAATGCTGTAGTAGGCAATAGTAACGTGCCTGGTGCAGGCGCTATGAATCTTAGCTTCCTAAGCGATATGTTATCCTCTAAAGTTAGCTCTCAATCTCGCTTTTCACCTGCAGTATTAGACAAAATTAATCAGCTTCGTCTCAAGAAAAAAATCAATAGTAGTAGTGTTAAAATAAAAGACTTACCCACTAAATAATTAAATTGTATTCAGCGCTCTATTGAGTGCTGAATACTCTCAGTGATTAATCTAATACATTATTAAACTCTTCAAAATCAGAAATAGATAAGCTTTCTTTAATATATCTACTGAAATTTTTATATCTTCCCGATGAAGATGTATAAAGAGGCTTTCTCACCTGCCAAACACTAGCAGTACTTACAATATTTTTTTGTTGATGAAATAAACCGCTTTCACCTTGATATTTTACGCCTAAAAATTCGAACAGAGGCAATAATACCCCCTCGGGCTTTGAAACAAGTTCATCATAATTGACTGTAAAAATATCATTAGGATACTTTTTTAGCCAATGTGCTTTAACACGCTGCTGCGCTTTATGATAGTGCACTGTATCATTCAGTGCGGTCGCATAATTCAAACTTGGGCCTAAATGTTGAAAGTAAGCTGATAAACTGTTATCTCTAATATCGCGCTGTGTCCAAATAACTTTTGCTTCAGGGTACATCATTTTAATTATATCAATGTATAAGTAGTTCTCAGGCCGTTTATCAGTAACAAGACTACTTTTTCCCGCTCTTAACTTTAATTCTTTCTCATAACCTTGCTGAAATAATGTTGAGTTAACCGTGCTTGACAGCACTTTAGGCTTATCAATTAGATTGAATAGTTGCTTATGCAAGTAATCAATCTCTCCTCCATTGCTAATCACCTCAGAAGTGCAAATTATTTGTTCTATTAAGGTTGAACCAGACCTAAACATGCCACAAATAATAATTGGAAAAATATCGCCAGTCTTACTTTTTACGTTACTAAGCTCTCTTGCTAGTGTGTTACTTACTTGATGTTCGATATCAACCCTGTTGTATTGCGGGATATATTTTCGATTAAAACTATTGGCTTTAGTATAATAAGACCATGATTTTTCATAATCTTTGCTATCGTCAAAGGCTTTCCCAAGCGCATAATACATATCAGCTTTTAATACATCATCTTCTGTAGCTTCTAAAATAGATAGGCTTTTTAGTTCGTATTCTAACGCTTCTTTTTTATTAAATGTTTGTATATCAGCAATTCTCGCATGCGCCAGACCATATAAAGGATTTATCTTTAATACCTGATTAAAGCTCTTTAAACAGTTTTGCTTATCACCAAGCTGCTCATATATATTAGCAAGATTAAAATAGGCATTAATTTTATTTGGTTCAACTGTAATTGCCTGCTGTAAATAATTAGTCGCAGTCCCATAATCAATTAAAAGCTCAGAGTAGACGGATGCTAACTCCACATAAGCGGTATATATGTCGTGGTAACCAAGCTCGATAGCTGCTAAGAAAGATGTACTTGCAAGAATACCATTGCCATCTTTTTTTGCCATTTCACCCAATTGAAAATACGACATTGCGCTATCCGGTACTATTTCAGTGTATTTTTTAAGTAAGTCTATTGCTAAAGAGAATTCATTACTGGCGGCATATAACTGACAAAGAGTATTTACATAATCGAATTTTTTGGGGACTATTGAAATGAGTCTTCTACAAACTTCCTTACTTTTTAGTAAATCTCCTTCATTCATAGCTACTTTAAACAATACAGCTAAAGCTTGCTCATTAACTTCAGGGTTGTCGCATAAACCTTCTAGGGTTGCTTTTCCTGCCACAATCTTTCCACTATTCAATTGCTGTATTGCAAACAGTAAACTTTCTTTTACCGATTTCATTTTTTCCCCATAAAAAAAGCGAGCCTAAGCTCGCTTAATATACATTAATTAATTCAAATTAGAATTTTAATGAAAGGCTCGCATGGAAGTAACGACCTAACGAATCGTAGTAACCAGCAATAGCATTTGCGTTTGTTGATAATGAACCACCAACTAGAGGTGCCTCTTTATCCATAACGTTGTTAACACCTACTAATAAAGACGTGTAATCATTAATAGTAAATGTACCTTTAAGGTCAATATAGCTTTGTGAGCTAATACCGTCGTCTTGTACTAATGTATCAGCACCAGTGTAATCGTTTACACCGCTGAAGAAACGCCATTTAGCAGTAGCTCTCCACCAGCTGCCCGTGTCGTAGCTAGCAGATACAACATGACGCCATTCTGGTTGAGGGAAACAACCGTTATCTAATGAGTCAACACAGTCATATACTTCACTTACACCAGGAATATTATCAAATTCCTTAGTTAACATGTAGGTACCAATGATACTAGTTTTTAATGTACCTTCAGCAATTTCCATATCGTAGTTTGCGCTTAAATCGATACCTTCGTAATGGATATTACCTAAGTTAGTATTTGTAGCAACAACTTGGCCAGAACCTATCCAAAGGCTACCACTACCAGGTGTACGGTCTACGTTATCACAAAATACAGCCGCGCCGCTTTTACCACATTGTGTAACTAGAATTTCTGGGTCAATATTACCAATCGCGTCTTCAAGTTCAATATCCCAGTAATCGATTGAGAAGTTGAAGTTTTCAAATGGGTTACCAACAACACCTAAAGTAATAGTATCAGCGATTTCTGGAGATAAATCTGGGTTACCACCAAACAGAGCATTATATTGATCCGCTGGGCTCTTACCTACATTGCCGTACTGACTTGCAGAAACACCTGTATTTGCACACTCAGCAGCTGTTAGGCTTGGTGTACCAGCACATGGATCAGTACCGGCCCATAAACCAGTGCTTTGTTGAGCGAATAGCTCACCATTGTTTGCTGCACGAACTGCACGGTTGTAGCTTGAACGAATTTTCCAATCGCCTGTTACATCCCAGTTCATTGCCACTTTATAAGTCGGCTCAGCACCTGAAGTGCTATAATCTGACCAACGGTAGCCTAATTCAACAAGTAAACTTTCAACTAACGGTAAATCTTCAACGATTGGCAGGCTAAGCTCACCAAACACTTCACGTACTTGATAACCACCATTTAAACTCTTAGTAGTACCACCTTGGCCTAGTAATAGACCTTGTGCATATACTTCATCAGCTGTTCTACTGAATGTTTCTTCACGATACTCTGCACCAAATACTGCAGCAACTGGGTACTCTGAAGATGGAAGTGAGAAATCGAATTCGCCAGTAACAAAACCACTTACAATCAATTGCTCAGTAACACCGTTCAAGATTGCCGTACCAGTAAGTGACTGTGCAGCTTCTTCTGTTACACCATCAAACTGAAAAACATCGTACGGAATACAACCAGAAGTCGCGCTACAATCTTCACCATTTGCTGATAAAGCGGTGATTATACGCGGACCAAAGAAATCATTTTCATATGCTGAAGAAGATGAAGTTGAACCGTATTGAGCAAATGCTTCGTAAGACCAAAGGTCGTTAATTTCGCCTTTACTACCTAACACTAAACGGAAAGAGTTATGTTCAAGGCTGTCTGCACGAGGGCCACCTTCAACGTTACGCTTACCAATATAAGTTGCAAACTGATCACCAGAAGTCAATCCAAAGCGCTCAGTTAGTTGTGCACGTTGTGTATCATTTAATAATGGGCTATCAAAATCAATTGAGTAATTATCATTAAAGAACGTACCAGACTCAGCAATCTGCGCTGTAGTGCGGTTACGCATAAACATTGCTTCCATGAACGGACGGAAGCTATCATTGATTTCGTAGTTAGCAAACATACCTAATGTATGACGTTCATCAGGACGCATAAAGTGGTTAATTGGCGCGTAGTTATATGTATTACCAACTGAAGGAATAAAGCTGCTATCTTGACCTAGAGTCCAGTATTCGTACTGGCCTTCACCAAAGTCTACAACACCGTCAGCGTTAGGAGCTGAGATATAAAAGTTAGGGTTAACAGCATTACCTGAACCACCACAAGCTGTACCAGCAGCATTTAGAGCACAAGATGAGTAATCACGTGCACCTTGGCGTAATTCATTTTGTCTGTTGTAAGTAAAGTAAGCTACTGCATGACCCCTACCACTATCAAATGCACCACCTAGAGTCGCTGCAAAATCAAATGACGCGCCATCAAGACCCGTATTACCTTCTTCATATTCAAAGCCAGCATCATCCATTAGGCCTTGCATGTATTCATTATCGTTATTATGTTGGTAAGCAGTTGTACCTACATTAACTTCAAAACCCTCAAACTGATCGTTCATTACAAAGTTTACAACACCAGCAACAGCGTCTGCACCGTAAGTAGATGAACCACCACCAGTCATTACATCTACGCGTTTAATTAGCGCGGCAGGAATTTGGTTAATATCCGCTGATTGTGTGTAAATACCACCAGCTTGCATACGACGACCGTTTACAAGAACAAGAGTACGCTGAGGACCCATACCACGTAAATCAAGAGTTGCAGTTCCCGAAGCACCATTTGATTGGAAAGAAGTATTAGACGCTTCTAGTTGCGGTAAGCTATTCATCATGTCTTCAACACGAGTAAAACCTGCAACAGCAATTTCTTCAGCAGTTGTTACTTGCACTGGGCTAGCTGTTTCCATATCTGTACGTTTGATACGTGAACCAGTAACTTCAATTCGTTCAACCTTATCAACTTTTTCTTCATCAGCAGCAAACGAACTTGCTGAAAAAGCAGCTGTTGAAGCTGTACCGAAAGCTATCGCTAAGCGAACTGCTTTTGAAACTTTATTATTTAACATTCGATTCTCCCAGAATACTTTATATTTTTTATATTTTTTGCTTGATTACCATTTGTTAATAAATGGTAATCATACGTTATGATAATACCAGCAATACAATGCGGTCAACATAAAATTAACTTATTGTTAATTACCAACACTTTCAAAGCTAAAGCATTACAATTTTAAAATCAAAAAATTTACATTGGTATTATTAAATAGCGCCATTACTGCATTAAGGGAAATTATAAAAAAAGGGGGGATTGAATTCACAAAGGTTAACTTTTAGCTTACGGTAACTTAAAAGAGAGAGGTTTGAGTGCTCTTTGATAGCGTCACTTCCATAGCACTAAAAATCATTTCGGCTATTGGGTCTAATTGTTTTTTTATATACAAAGGATAATTCAGTCTTTTATTTGTATCACTGAGCTCTGGTCCATCAAATGTGTAAACATACTCTATAATTTGCCCTCGTTTCACCTCAAAATTTGGGTTCTGGGCTTTATATTTTTTAACTGCTTGGACATGTGGTGGAATATTCTTTTTATATTCAGTTAAATTTTGTCCTAACCTTTTTCTATAAATTAATTTATCGTCAAATTCTCCATTTTGTAAACGCCTAGAGTAAGAATTAACTAACTCCTCTAAAAGGCTTATTTTATAGTCACTACTGAACAAAGTTTCAAACAACTCTACTTGAAACTCTTGAGCGAACTCAGTCCAATCACTTCGAACTGCTTCAACACCTTTAAATACTAGCTCATTGTGATTTTTGTTAATTTTTTGACCTACATATCGTTTTTTAGAGCCCATCGTTTTCCCCCTAATTGTAGGCATAAAAAAAGGACTGTATAAGGTTTCAAATTCAATCTCCAAAAAGCTCTCTAAGTCGTGCTTCTGACTAATTTCTTGTACCCACTGTTGATTGATATTAATAGCTAATTGTTTACCAATTTCATCGCATTGAAGCGTATTCAAACCGTCATCCAAAGTAATGAATATTGAATCTGTATCGCCATAAATTACATTGTACCCACACTCCTCTATCCATTTTTTTGTGGTTTGCATTATATCGTGCCCACGTAGTGTGATTGAACTTGAAAGACGTGGATCGTAAAAGCGACACCCCCGAGAACCAAGCACTCCATATAAGCTATTCATAATAATTTTTATAGCCTGCGATAACATAGGTTTTTGGCTATCTTTTGCTTCTTGTCTTGTTATTGATAGAGTTTTTATAAGGGCTGGTAAATGATTTTTATGTCTTGAAAAAAGTGCATTATTATATCCTGGAATTGCATCTTTTGGATTGAGCAACCCCTCAATTAAACCAAGAGGGTCTATACAAAAAGTACGCATAATTGATGGATATAAGCTTTTAAAGTCGAGTACAAGTACATTTTTATAAAACCCCGGTTTTGAAGACATTACATACCCTCCAGGACTATCAAAACTTAAGCCATGATCTCCTAAATTAGGTGCAACATAACCACTTCGGTGAAGTAAGGGCAGATAAAGGTTAACAAATGAAGCGACTGAACCGCCCATTCTATGAAGTTCAAGCCCCGTTAATTGACTCCTAACAACAGCAAAATCAAGTAAATTTAATTTGTTAAAAATACGTAGAACCAGTACGCAATCTTGTCTATTGTATTTCGCAAGGGATAACTTATCATCATTAAATTGGCGTTCGATTTCTGCTAGCTGGTCACTTGAACTGATGTACTTTTTCTCACCAAGCTCCTTAGCAGCTACATTTGACAGGCTAAAGCTATCATAGTGGTAGGTCGCATTTTTTAACGTGTCTATACCGTCTATAACAACTCTTCCTGGTATAGTTAATCGAGTATAATGGCCTACTCGTAATTTTATTTTTTCGTTATTACGTCCAAGACGCAATTCTATACCTAGAGTTTCAGCTCTGGAGTGAAGAACAGAAAAATCAAACTCAATGACGTTCCAACCAATAATAAGATCTGGATCTGTTTTTGCTATAAAGTGCTGTAATTTTTGTAAAAGATCGATTTCATCAACACACCATATTATTTCAATTGCATCACTATATTTAATAGGACTGCCAATCATTAATACACAATCAATGCCATGACCGACCAAACCAATGGAAAATAATACCCCTTCTCCATTGCACTCGATGTCTAAAGAAACTGTTTTAAACTTAGGATTTACATCTGGGTTATTTTTAAATTGGCAATTGGTTAACAGCCTATATCCGTCTTTTTGTGTAATATCTCCTCTCACCCATGTGGAGCCTTTAATAAATCGCTCCATTAAAAAGCGATCTATAGGGCGTATGTCATCTTCGTATGTCACAATGCCCTCTGCGCTTAGAGCTTTTAACGCATTGTAGTAATGTTTAAGTGATTTAAAGTAGCAACCAGCCACAGTCCCCTGCTGAAAATCTTTTAATTCTACAGGGACAATTTCAAAAGAAACATCTGAGAGCCGCAGTACTTTTTCTACCGTCGCTTTATCCTTTAACTTGATAAAAAAAACAACTGACTCTGGTAAGCTAATTGCTTTTAATGGCCCTTTTTCAGTTAAAAGCCAAATAACAAAACTTACGCCCAAAGGTGAATCAACTGTTTCTGTAGAGAGAATAAACCCCGAGTCTAAGTGCATTAATGAAATAAGCCTTGTAATAAAAAACGACAAAAATAAAATTTGTAAAGCAGGTTATATTTTATTTCTTTCTAAGTTAGTCTTAAGAAAAAATAATATGAGCATTCAATGAGCCCTTCTGAAATTATCCAACACGCTAATAATCTCCTTCAACAAAACAAGCTTCAACAAGCCAAAAAAATAATATTATCTTTAATTCAAACTGCACCAGAGCACCATCAAGCTTGGCAAGTATTAGCCCAAGTACATCGACAGTTAAAAGAGCAAGAGCAATACCAACAAGCCATTAAACAATATGAGATGATTGCTTGGTTTAACCAACGTTTAGATAAAGCGAATCAGCATCTATTAAACAAAGAATTAAAACCAGCAGAAAACATTGCCCATGAGTTGCTCAAGCTTGTAGCGAATGAATACCGTGTTTTAGTGTTATTAAGTAAAATAGCTTTTCAGGCAAACGACTTAAAAACGTATTTGGCGATTACTTCTCATAATATAAATATAAATAGCACAAAATCAGCCGCTTATGATGCGCACATTGAAGCATTATTTAATACAAAGCAATATTTAGAACTAATCTCTTTTTATAATAGGTCGACCAAATTAGTTACTTTACTACCACAATCCCAAAGTCTACTCGCTGCTGCCTATGTAAAAATGATGGACTTCAAAAATGCATCTCTAAATTACCAATCTTTGTTAAATAAAAATTATTACCCCGCATATTGCAATTTAAGACTTGGAAACATAGAAAAGATAATTGGCAATAACCAAAGTGCTATTGCGTACTATTGCAAAACAATAAAACTAGCTCCCCATATCGGCGAAGCCTATTGGAACTTAGCAAACTTAAAAACATATACTTTCACTCAGCTCAATATAGCTAATTTAGAACAGCAGATAACAATAGACTCAAATAAATTAAATAGAGCACAACTTCACTTTGCTTTAGCTAAAGCATATGAACAACATAGCAGATACGAAGATGCCTTTTTGCAGCTAAGAATAAGTAACGATTTACAAAAGTCACTTAGCCCTTACATTACTAATGACTTTAATGAGCGCTGTAAAAAATACCTAACCAAAAAAGTAGCCAATACAGTACATTCCTCAACCGAAAATGAAGTCCAGCTGATATTTATTGTAAGCTTGCCTAGAAGTGGCTCTACACTTATTGAGCAAATACTGGCATCGCATAGCCATGTTGACGCTAGCTATGAATTATCAGAAATCAATTCTATTGCAGTAGAGTTAGAAAACCTTCAGATAAAAAGCAACGTACCTTATAAGCTAAATAGTTTGACTCAAGAGCACTTGGCAACATTAGCCAAACGCTACTTAAAATTCATTGAACCTTTTCGCAATAACAAGCCTTACTTTATTGATAAACAACCAGTCAACTTTCAACATATTGCTCTTATCAAAACTTTATTCCCTAATGCAAAAATAATCGATGTACAACGAGATAAAAAAGCGACTGCATGGAGCCTTTATAAGCACTCATTTTCACAAGGCCATAGTTATAGCTACGATCAGGAAGATTTAGCTCACTACATGAATGAATATTATAAGCTGATGACACATTGGCATAGCGTATATCCTGACGAAATATATACAATTAATTATGAAAGCTTAATAAACAACTTCACTGAAACGGTTAATGATTTATTTGAACATTGCAATTTAGTAGTAGAGCAAGCGTGTTATGAGTTTTATAATAACCAACGCCCTGTTTTAACTCCCAGTTCAGAACAAGTACGTAAGCCAATTTACAAAGAAGCGCTGACTGACTGGAAAAAATATGCAAATCATCTAACGCCACTGCTTAATAGGCTAAATTAGTAAACAAGCTGCTTGTAGTTACACTCTTATAACTCTAAAATCCATAGCACTGTAATTATATACATACTTTAGGTAAATCATCCCATGCTTTCTGACTCACTAAAAAAAACAATTAGGCAAGTACACCAGCATGTGGCTAGTAACCTAAAAGATTATCGCCCTCGTAGCAGTCAAAATTATCTTGTAGCCGAAATAGCAAAAACACTTGCTGGCGAATACCATAAAAAGCAGCGCATTTGCGTAATTGAAGCAGGCACCGGTACCGGTAAGTCTCTTGCCTATTGTTTAGGCGCGTTGCCTCTTGCCTTAGCGCAAAAAAAGAAGCTAGTTATTTCTACCGCAACCGTTGCACTGCAAGAACAATTAATAGCAAAAGAGCTCCCATTTTTTAAAAAGCATTCAGGCCTCGACTTTAAATTTGATTTGGTAAAAGGTCGCCATCGTTATATTTGCGCTCACAAATTACATAATGCTGTAAACGGCGATAGTCAAACACAAATGGACTTTATGCCAACGCTTACTTCACCATTGAGCGCAATGGAAACCAAGTGTTTGAATGAGCTATATAACGCATATGTGAATAAAAAATGGCAAGGCGACAGAGACAGCTGGGCCGATACCGTACCCGACAGAGTATGGAACTTAATAGCGTGCGATAAACATTCATGCCAACGCCAAATGAAGGCCCATCAAACGTGTCCGTTTCAGCTTGCTCGTAATCAATTAATGCAAATGGATGTGCTGGTAATTAATCACTCTTTATTACTAGCTGATTTAGACTTAGGCGGCGGTAAAATTTTACCCGAGCCCGACAACACCATTTATGTAATTGATGAAGCGCATCATTTAGCACATATAACACGCGACTTTTCATCGGCCGCAGCAACAATTAAAGGTACAATAGAATGGCTTGATAAGCTCACCAAGTTTAGCGGAAAAATGGCAAAGGTTTTAGTGGGGCAAAGAGCCATTGGCCAAAACTTTAAACTTTGCGACAGTATTAATGACGCGAATAAAGATTTAAAAGTAGTTCGCGATATTCTCGATAATGCTGACTTTGAATATTCGAAAGACGATACTTATCGCTTTGAGCACGGTGAAATTCCACAATCGCTGCACAGTAAAGCAAAAGACATAAGCGAAGCCACGCAAGATGCGCTGCGCTGTTTAAACAAAATGCACGACACCCTTACCCAAGATGTAAGCGACGGCGACATAAAACCTTACGTTGCCGACCCAATACTAGGCGAAAGCGGTCAATACATAAACCGCTTAGAGCAACTAAACAAACTATGGTTTAGTTACGCAAAAAAAGGCGAAGGTGCTCCCCATGCACGGTGGATAAAACGTCTTGAATATAAAAGCCATCACGACCACTTATTAAGCGACTGCCCTATCGAGGTCGGTTATTATCTAAAAGATAAATTGTGGCGAGAATGCGCGGGCGCTGTTTTGTGCTCTGCGACATTAAGTGCACTGGGCTCGTTTGATCACTTTGCTTACGAAACAGGACTTGCTAAAGAAGAAGGCGTTAAATTTATTAAAGTACCTTCTCCTTTTGATTACCCAAAACAAGCCACTTTACGTATTCCGGTATCTAAAGTAGAACCTACCGATAAAGACTTTAGTGATCACCTAGCTAAAACTTTACCAGAGTACCTAAATGATAAAAAAGCGAACCTTGTACTATTCGCTTCTTACTGGCAAATGGACCACGTAACAAAGTTTCTTAGAACAAAAGGTTTTAACTTATTAGTACAAGGTGATATGTCGCGAGAAGCGTTGCTTAAATTACACACTAAAAATGTAGACGAAGGCAAAGGCAGTATTTTATTTGGAACCCAGAGCCTTTCTGAAGGCCTTGATTTACCTGGTAAATATTTAGAGAACTTAATAATTACTAAAATTCCGTTTGCTGTACCTACTTCGCCAATAGAAGAAGCGCAAGCAGAATTTGTACAAAGCAAAGGTGGTAACCCGTTTTTAACGATTACCGTGCCAGATGCCGCAAAGAAATTGGTACAAAGCTGTGGTAGACTGCTGCGAAAAGAGAGTGATGAAGGCTGTATTACTATTCTCGATAGACGCTTAGTTACTAAGCGATACGGTAAAGCCATGCTCGACACCCTACCACCTTTTAAAAGACAAATAGATTATTAATGTTTGAACTCGCACTCGATCCAACAACCTGGGCTGTTTTATGTGCTGTTGCACTTGCCGCAGGTTTTATAGACGCTATCGCCGGTGGCGG
>NZ_AUTI01000206.1:0-3112 GCF_000497995.1 Pseudoalteromonas sp. TB25 | reverse complement strand
AAGCGAACCATTACACGTACATCATCACGGCCGCGCTGAATACGTTGGACTTGCGAGCCAAAGAACGAGTTACGCACTTGACCTGCAACATTAACTCTATTTAAGCCCAGCGCTAAGCCTTGCTGCGTAAGCTCTATTTGTAACTCTTCTTTACCATCAGACATGCTATCGGCAATATCAAATACCGTTGGGTAGGTCGATAAACGGGTTTTAATGTGATCAGCCACGTCTTGTAAAATAGTCAACGAAGTCCCGCTAAGCTGAACATCAATTGGGTCAGAACTTCGGCCAATTTCAGCTCTAAACGTTAAGCTTTCAGCGCCTGGAATGACACCAATTAAATCGCGCCATTCGCTGGCAAGCTCTCTTGATCCTATGTCTGATTCACGCTTTTCAGCCGGTGTTATTTCAAAGCGTACAGAACCTGAATTAGATACACCACCGCGCCCGCCTGTTGTGGCTAATATATTTAAAATAACGCTTTCACCTGTATCTGGGTCGCGGTATTTTTCTTGTAATTGCTGCGCCTTTTGCGACATATCAATTACGTATTTATTAGTGACTTCAAACGGCGTACCTGTTGGTAGTGTTAAGTTAACGCGGACTGTTTCGCTTGGTATACGCGGGAAAAATACAAACTTAGTCCAACCACTAGTGATCATGGTTAAAATTATTATAAACACACCAACAAACAAACTTACCGAAGCCAATTTATGGCGCAGTGCTAAATTTAAAGTGGGTTGGTAATATTTTAAAATCGCGTTTTCAAATCCATCTGCAAAACGCTGTTGAATAACATCAAACTTTGAAGGTTCGCCTTTTTCGTGGCGTAGTTTTATATATTTTAAATGTGCGGGTAGTACAAATTTAGATTCAATCAATGAAAACAATAATACCGGAATAACCACTACCGGTATTTGTGCAAACAAAGCACCGCGCGCCCCTTCAATAAAGGCCAAAGGTAAAAAGGCGGCAACGGTAGTTAATACACCAAATGTTACTGGTGTTGCGACTTCTTGAGTACCTAAAATTGCAGCTTGCTCGCCCGACTTAGCTGTTTTTAAATGGGTATAGACATTTTCGCCAGTAACTATGGCGTCATCAACAACAATCCCAAGTACTAATATAAAGCCAAATAAGCTCATAATATTAAGGGTTACGCCAAATATAGGCATCGCTATAAACGCGCCCATAAACGAAACCGGAATACCAATAAATACCCAAAATGCAATTGCAGGTCGTAAAAACAAAGTAAGCAAAGCAAGTACTAAAATACCGCCTTGTAGGGCATTGGTCGTTAGTGTGGCAATTCGACTTTTAACCAGCTCCGAATCATCATCCCAGTAACTTAGTTCAAATCCTTGTGGAAGGGAGCTTTGTTGCTCTTTTATGTAATTTTTAACTTCGTCAGCAACAGTAATCGCACTTTGCGGACCAATTCGATATACGTCGATAAATGCAGCCTGCTTACCATTAAAGCGAGTACGTACTGGGGTTTCTTCAAAATCGTCTTTAATTATTGCAATATCGCCTAAACGAATAATAGTGCCGTCAGCTTGGTTTTTAACAACAATATTGGCAAATTCATCTTTACGATATGCTTGCCCTTTAGAGCTTATAAGTACGTCCCCACCTTCAGTTTTTAAGTTACCAGCAGAAATATCAGAGCTTGAATTAGCAATGGCACTCGATATTTGTGCCAAACTTAAATCGTACTGGCGAAGAACGTCTTGGCTTACTTCAATGGCAATTTCATAATCACGAACACCACTTAGCTCTACCTGCGTCACATTTGGTAAACGTAGAATTTGATCGCGTACTGTTTCTGCGTATTCACGGGTTTCTTTTTCGCCGTAATCACTTGATACGGTAACCGCGATAACTTCGCGAATTCGTTCCGCAAGCGCGACTATTGGCTTTTCAGCATCGGCTGGAAAGGTGTTAATTGCATCTACACGACTTTTAATATCGGCTAAAAGCTCACGCGGGTCGTAGCCCGTTTCAACTTCAATTGTTACAGAGCCTGAGCCTTCAGAAGAGCGGCTAAATATTTGCTTTATGCCCTCTAAATCTTGTACGGCTTCTTCTATACGAATTGTTACGCCTTGCTCTACATCCTCTGGTGTTGAACCGCGCAAACTTACGTTCACGCTTATCATGTCGGTTTCGAATGAAGGGAATACTTCAAGCGGTATTTTAGTCGATAAACTAAAAAGCCCCGACAGCAGCAGTGTTACTAGCAATAAGTTAGCTGCAACATGGTTTTTGGCAAACCAAGCTATCATGGCTTATCTCCTTGCTTTGCTGGACGGCGTTTTTTTAACTCTTCAACACTAATACCAAGCTCTTTTGCTTTTTGTTCAAGCTGCTCTGGAGTCGGGCGCTTTCCTTTACCTTGCCCATTCGCTCCACGGCTTTTAGGTTGATCTGCGCTTTGTTCACCTAAAATACTTACTTGAGTTCCTGAACTTACTTGACCAAGTGGAGTAATAACAAGCTTATCATTTGCGTTTAAACCGGTTTTTATCATCGCCTGAGTCGCATTTTGCCAAGCTAGTGTGATGTCTTTGCGCTTAAGTACGCCACCTTCAACAATGTAAACGTACGTTCCTTGATAAATTGTACTGTTAGGAATTATAAGTGCGTTAGATACTGTTCTGCCGGTAATTTGCGCTTTTATATACTGCCCAATTTTTATTGGGTACTGGTTATTTGCTGTTGCTTTATACGGGTCATTAATTTTAGCAACTACATAAAGCTGCTGTGCGCCTTCATCTATAGCACCTTCTGTGCGTGCTAATTGACCTTGCCACGTTTGCTCACCTACTAAGTCAGAAGTAAATTTAACAATTGAACCCGCTTGGTTTTTAGCACCATCGCGATACTGCTCTGGTAAATTTACAAATGGGAGATCTTTATTTTTAATTGGTAAGCGAATCTCAACGCTATCGATTGCGTAAATGGTTGCTAACTGTGTGTTGTTAGTAACAACTTGCCCTAAATCAACACTGCGGCTAAGTATACGCCCCGCATATGGCGCCGTTACTTTAGTGCGCTCTAAATCAAGCATCGCTTTTTCAAGTGCTGCCTGAGCCGATAAAACCTCAGCTTC
>NZ_AUTI01000205.1:0-13741 GCF_000497995.1 Pseudoalteromonas sp. TB25 | reverse complement strand
CCGCCTGCCTCCTGAGCTTAAATATACTTCAAGTGGCGTCGCAGACGGTCCATGGGCTGCGCGTATAAAAGTACGCGAAAATATTAAATACGGGGCAAATGCTATTAAGTTTTGCGCCACAGGTGGAGTATTTTCAAAAGGGACTAAAGTAGGTGCACAGCAGTATTCTTTTGAAGAAATGAAAGCCATTGTTGATGAAGCCCATATGCGAGATTTACCAGTAGCTGCTCACGCACACGGTACAAGCGGTATAAAANCAGCCATTAAAGCAGGTGTTGATAGCGTAGAGCATGCCAGCTTTTTAGATGACGAAGCGATAGCGCTTGCCAAAGAGCATGGAACTTGGCTTTCTATGGATATTTATAACACCGAATACACACTCACTTATGGCGAGCAAAACGGCGTAGACGAAGAAAACCTAAATAAAGAGCGCCAAGTTTCTAAAAGGCAACGTGATAGCTTTAGCCGTGCCGTAAAAGCGGGTGTTAAAATGGTGTTCGGTACCGATGCAGCAATTTACCCGCACGGAGATAATGCAAAACAGTTTAGCCGCATGGTTGAATTTGGCATGACAGAACTACAAGCCATTCAAGCATCAACTATTAATAGCGCTAAGTTATTAAAAATGGATACTCAGTTAGGACAAATTAAAACCGGATTTGCAGCTGATATAATTGCGGTAAAAGCAAATCCTCTTAAAAGTATTAAAACCTTAGAGGCAGTACCTTTTGTAATGAAAGCAGGTGTTGTTTATAAAAACCAGTTGTAAATACACGCTATTAAGGCTGAGTTTACTCAGCCTTAATAAAACTCTCACCTATATTGAATATGCCATAAAAGGGTCACCGCCCCCCTATTAGACTCGCTTTTGTCTATTAATTATCCGAACAGTTTTATTTAATCAAATAAAATGAACTTTCTATTCACTTTAAAAACAATAACCATTATCATTCGCGAAAATTCAATAACGCGAATAGTTATCACTCTATGAAAACGTTTAAGTACTCTCTTATTACTCTTGCTTGTTTAAATGCAAATGTGGCATTTGCCCAAAATACACAAGTTAATCCTGATATTGAACGCATCAGCGTATACGAAAAGCAAAACCGCGTGGTGATGAGCTCTGGTCTTGCTACTAAATCAGACATGTCTTTAATGGAAACTCCTGCACCGGTAGTAATTATTGACCGAGAACTGATTGAATCTCAAGGTGTAGATAGCTTACAAGATTTAGTTAGAAACGTAAGTGGCTTAACACAAGCAGGTAATAATTACGGTATTGGTGATAACTTAGTAATTCGTGGTTTAGATGCAAACTACACCTACGATGGTATGTATGGTGGTGCAGGCCTGGGGAATACATTTAACCCAACTCGTTCACTTACAAATGTTGAATCTGTTGAGGTTTTAAAAGGCCCAGCAACAGGTTTATATGGCATTGGTAGTGCAGGTGGCGTAATTAACCTAATTGAAAAAAAACCAGAGTTTGAAGAAAAACACAAAGTTGCGGCTGAGCTTGGCCAGTGGGATAGCTATTCATTATCGTTTGATAGCACTAACGCTATAACAGATGATTTAGCTTATCGTGTAATGGCTAAAACAGCGTCAAGTGACGGCTTTCGCGATTTAAAAGAAGATCGCGACGAAATTTATACCTCACTTAAATACGTGCTTAATGACAGACAAAACATCATGCTTTCTGCAGCCTATATAAAAGATGAAATAGCGGTTGATTCTATTGGTCATCCTATTCGTATTTACAGTGCAGAAACTGCAAACGGCTTAAGCGCGGGTGAAGTAACTGGTGCCGATTTAGTAAACGATCCGACAGTAAGCGGCGTACAGTTAAGTGATGCACAACGCGACCAACTTGCTAATTCATTATCTGCATCTGATGGCTTAACACCTTATAGCTTTGGCACAAATGGTATTATTTCACCAATGGCTGATGCTAACGAAGGTGAAGAGTTGCGTTTTAAATTAACGCATAACTATTACATTACTGACGATTTGTTTTTAAACCAGCAGCTACAGTACCGTAACTACACATCAAGTTTTGCGCGCCAAACAGGTGCATATAACTACGTCTATTCAACACGCGATGGAATAATTAATAACGACCCTCGTGCTCCATTAGTTGAAGACGGTGTACTTTACCCGTATGCAGCACGCCGCCAAGAATACCGCCAAGTAGAAGCAGATGAAAAATCATGGCAGTACTTCTTAGATTTACGTTATGACTTTATGTTAGGCGACGTAGATAACGAATTACTAGTTAACGCCAACTACGAAGATAGAGATATTCGTTTTAAACAATTCTCAATATGGGATCAAGATTACGTACTCACAAACAATGATGGTGATGTAACGTACCAAGGTTCTTTGCCGTATATTTACGATATAAGAGAACCAAATTGGCCAACCGGTAACTTTGAAGATTACGATCCGCTTAAAACAAGTGACTACAATAAAAAAGTACAAGCATGGGGCTTAGGCATTCAACATGTTGGTTACATAACTGAAGAACTTACAACGCGTATTGGTGTGGCATATAACCGAATTGAGCAAACTTATGAGCACTTTGGTGTTGATGAGCGCTACAGTTCTAGCCGTGCAGAGCCAACACCTGAAGCGAGTACATCAGATTCTGGCTTAACGTATAACCTTGGTGCAACGTATCAGCCATCTGAAGATTTATCTGTATTTGTAAATCATTCAAAAGGGCGTACAGCGTATAGTGTATTAGGCTCTGTGGCAGGAAACGAAGCTGACCGTGAAGATTCAGAGTCTATAAGTAACGACCTAGGCTTTAGATTTAAAGCATTTGATGACCAACTACTCGCATCTGTTGTTATATTTGAAAGCTCTCGTACTAATTTAGAATACGCAAACCCGCTTTATGACGCATTAACATCAGGCTCAGATGTACCTGAAAGCTATTATGATGGTAAAGAGCAAACAAAAGGTGTTGAGCTTGATTTAAATGCTTACTTGAACGATAAATGGAAAGTAAACGTAAACGGTATTTATCAAGATGCACGTGACAAAAGTAATCCTAATAGCAGCAGTTACGACACACGCCAAAAAGGTGTGCCTTACGTAACAGCAAGTACGTGGGTAACCTACTACGCAGATATGTTTAATTTACCTGAAGCTGTAAATATAAGTGGTGGTATTACGTTTGTAGATAACAGAAGTACTAATTCAAGTTCATTCTCGATTCCTGATGGTTATGTACCAAGTTATACGACTTACGATACAGCTGTATCGTATACAACTGATAAATGGCATATGCAGTTAAACTTAAATAACTTGTTCAACAAAAAGTATTACTCAAAAGCGATGTTTTTAGGTGGTATGCCAGGGGAAGAGCGTAATGCAAAACTAAGTTTTAGTTACACACTTTAACTAGCTAACCTGAACTCTGGATAATAAATCTATCTCAAGCAGCTATTTTCAGCGCTCAGGTTAGTTAAAGACTTAAAAAGCACGGTTTTCTAATTTAGAAGCCGTGCTTTTTTGTGTTTTATAAACGCTTAATCTAAATTAAATGGTAACCACTATGCGACCGTTAATTTCACCTT
Source organism: Pseudoalteromonas sp. TB25 (assembly GCF_000497995.1). Classification (NCBI taxonomy): domain Bacteria; kingdom Pseudomonadati; phylum Pseudomonadota; class Gammaproteobacteria; order Alteromonadales; family Pseudoalteromonadaceae; genus Pseudoalteromonas; species Pseudoalteromonas sp. TB25. The sequence continues at coordinate 10,157 of NZ_AUTI01000205.1, read as the reverse complement.
TGAGCATATCATCAAAAATTTCGTTAATGTCCTCTAAGCGTTTTTCTTCAATAATCGCTTTTACTTTACCTTGCGCTGCAAATTCCAAGCATTCTTGCAAATCTTTACGTGTACCAACAATAGAGCCAACTACTGAAATGCCATTAAGCACAGTATCAAAAATAGGAAGTGGCATATCCTCTGGAGGTAATCCCACTAATACGCATTTACCGCCACGGCGTACACTTTTATAGGCTTGTTCAAATCCAGCTTTAGACACTGCAGTACACACAACGCCATGCGCACCACCTACTTGTTCAAAAATAGCTTCGCTTGGAACCACCTCTTTAAAATCGAGGGTGATATCTGCGCCTAGCTCTTTAGCAAGCGCGAGTTTTTCTTTACCTGTATCAACAGCTATTACATTAAAACCCATTGCTTTAGCGTACTGTACTGCTAAATGACCAAGCCCGCCCACACCAACAATAGCAACCCACTGCCCTGGTTTAGCACCGGATACTTTTAATGCTTTATAGGTTGTAACACCTGCACAAAATAATGGAGCAGCCTCAGAAAAACCGAGTTCTTCTGGTATTTTTACAACGTAGTCACCATGCGCTAAACAATATTCTGCATAACTACCGTCAATAGAATAGCCAGTATTGTGCTGCGATAAACACAGTGTTTCTTTACCATCTAGGCAAAACTCACAGTGCCCACATGCACTATAGAGCCAAGGAATACCGACTCTATCGCCAACTTCTAAGTGCTTAATGTTGCTTCCGACTTTTTCGATAACACCGACACCTTCGTGCCCTGGTACTAATGGCATTTTTGGTTTTACTGGCCAATCCCCATGACAGGCATGTAAATCGGTATGGCAAACGCCACAGGCCGCTATTTTTACTAAAACATCATTTATTCCCACCTCAGGAATTGGTAAGTCTGTTATTTCTAATTTACCTTTGTATTGAGTATTAATTGCAGCTTTCATAGTCATTCCATCGTATGTGAAGAAAATTAAAGATAAGGATTTATTTATGTATTGTTGTGTACAACATATCCTAATATAGATGTATAAATATTAATCTAAATCATATTTTAGTCATTTAAATTAACTTATAAGCCTGCTAAGAACTTGCTATCCATAATGAGCGTGCTAGCATTTACTTTCTGAAATTACTGAAAGTTACTAAGCTATGAGTTTATCCGAAAAGAATTTTGCCTTTGTAATGCATTGTGGTGAGATGGGCAGCCGATGGGGATTCAATCGTACGATCGGACAAATGTGTGGTTTGCTGATTATTACTAAAAACCCAATGACAGCTAATGAGATTGCAGATGCGCTTAGTATTTCTCGCGGTAATGTAAGTATGGGCATTAAAGAGCTGCAATCGTGGCAGTTAATTAAAGTACAGCATATTCCTGGCGATCGTAAAGAGTACTACGCCCCTGCTGGCGATATTTGGGATATGGCAAATCGCGTATTTGAAGAACGTAAAAAACGTGAAATTGAGCCCACCTTAACACTACTACGCGATAACTTATTAGACGAAGCCAGTAACGATGATGAGCTTTATGCACAAAAACAAATGGGTGAGATTCACAACCTACTTGAAACCGTCACTAAATGGTCATCAGAACTACAGCGTTTAACGCCAGAGCAACTTAATAAGCTAATGAAGCTAGGTTCTGGAATTGGTAAAGTTATTGACCTAAAAGAAAAGATATTCAAAAAAGAATAAAGCCGCAATTGCGGCTTTATTTATAGGTATATTTTAAAAATTAGATTTTTGGATAACCAATTCTGTCCGACAAGTAACCTACACTAGTAGCAAAGTAATACGAGCGATTCCAATGCATAAACACTTTGTAGTTATCGTACGCTAAGTACATACGACCATTTATATCATCAGGCATAACCAGCGCAGCACGTACGTCTACATTAGGTAAATCAGAACCATCAGCTTTACGAACACCCAGTGCTTGCCAATCAGCTAATGAGCGCTCTGAGTCGTTCCAATATTCTAACCACTGCTTGCGAGTTTTTGTACCACGCACTAAAACGTATTTACTATCAAAGTTTTCAGGTAACTGAACTTGGCGACCCCACGTAAGAGAGTCATTCCAGCCTTCTTGCTTTAGGTAATTAGCAATTGAGGCAAAAGCATCTTCTTTTGTAGTCCAAATATCTTTACGACCATCGTTATTGTAATCAACCGCGTAAGCATTAAAAGAGGTAGGCATAAATTGCGTTTGCCCCATTGCGCCTGCCCAAGAGCCTTTAAATTTATCAAGCGTTATGTGGCCCGACTTTAAAATATCCAGTGCAGCCCAAAGTTGGCGCTTATAAAGTGCTTCTCGGCGTCCATCAAAAGCAAGTGTCACTAATGATGAAATAACGTTATGACCGCCTTGAATTGTACCAAAGTTACTTTCAAGCCCCCAAAGCGCGACTATAAAGCGTGCTTGTACACCAAACTCTTTCGCTACTTTTTCAAGTACCTCTTTGTTTTCTGCGTAAAGCTTACGTGCGCGGTCAATTTTCCATTGTGGTACACGTTTTGGTAAATACGTTTCAAGGGTTTCTTTAACTTCTGGCTGGTTTTTGTCAGCCGAAACCACTTTTTCTTTATACGTTGCTGTTGCAAACGCATCGTCAATAAGTTTGGCTTCGTAACCTTTTGCGATAGCTTCTTGCTTTAAATTCGCTAAATAATCTTGAAATTCAGCCTGAGTTTTTGCCATAACAGGTGAGCTTAAACATACACCACATAATATAACGATAAGTTTTTTAATCACTATCAACTCCATTGTCTTTTCGTAATTGGCTTAGCAAATTTTGCTCAGGTGGTGGAATTTGTAAGTAGTAGCCTTTATCAGGATTTGATAACGCTGCTTTTACAGTTTCTAAATCTGCCCCACCTAAATGCTCACGTTTTGCTAAATTGATGATCATCACATAAACAGGTTGACCAAACATAGCCATCAAAGGTTCCGGAACTTTACTAAAATCATCTCTTTTTTCAACAAATAAGAACGTATCCGCTTTTTTCTTACTTTTATATACTGCAGTGAGCATTATGGCCCTATAAATTCTTGCTTAACAATGCCGCACACTATAACATGAGAGTAATAATAAGTTAGAAAAATTAGATTAGAAATTTCAATAAAGGCCCTATTCAGCCTACGTTTATCTAAAATTAATTTCTAATCAGACAAATCAATTGAGCGTGTATGTCGGACCAAATTTTTGAGTTAAAAGGGAATCTTTTTACGTTATCAGTTTTGCATCTTTATAGTACTGATATAAACCTTTTAGCAGAACAACTGTATGTAAAAATAGCCCAGGCCCCTAAGTTTTTTGAGGGTGCGCCTATTGTCGTTAATTTAATTGAAATTAAAAACAGTTCACTTGATTTTGTTCACTTAAAATCATTAATCGAGCGAATGAGTTTTAATGCGGTTGGTGTGTGTAATGGCTCAGATGAGCAACATACTCAAGCAAAGGCTGCTGGCTTATCTGTTTTAAATTATTCACAAGACGTTAAGAGCGAACCTGTTAAACAAGAGCCCAATACATCGATTGTAGAAAAAACGGTGCATTTACCAGCGCAAATTATCAGCGGTACAGTTCGCTCTGGACAACAAGTTTATGCAAAAGATAGAGATTTGATAGTACTTGGCGCAGTTAGCCATGGTGCGGAGGTCATTGCCGATGGGAATGTGCATATTTATGGCACGCTACGCGGTCGCGCTATTGCAGGCGCAAAAGGTTTTAAAGAAGCACACATTTTTTGCCAAAAACTTGAAGCCGAGCTGGTTTCAATAGATGGTAATTACTGGATCAGTGATTCGCTACAAGGTGAACATTGGGGAAATGCAGTGCAAATACAACAAAAAGACGAATCATTAGAAATTTCAGCTTTGGTTAAAGGATAAATCTCATGGCAAAAGTAATTGTCGTTACCTCAGGTAAAGGCGGTGTTGGTAAAACAACATCAAGTGCTGCAATTGGCACAGGCTTAGCGTTAAAAGGCTATAAAACAGTTATTATCGACTTTGATATTGGTTTACGTAACTTAGATTTAATTATGGGTTGTGAACGCCGCGTTGTTTATGACTTTGTAAATGTAATTAATGGTGAGGCAAACCTTAACCAAGCGCTTATTAAAGATAAACGTGTAGATAAATTATTTTTACTACCTGCTTCACAAACTCGTGATAAAGATGCTTTAACACGTGAAGGTGTTGAACGCGTACTAAATGAACTAAAAGAAGACTTTGATTACATAGTATGTGATTCACCAGCAGGTATTGAAGCTGGCGCTATGATGGCGATGTACTTTGCTGATGAAGCAATTGTTACAACAAACCCAGAGGTGTCGTCAGTTCGAGATTCAGATCGTATTTTAGGTATTTTACACAGCAAATCAAAACGTGCTGAAGAAGGCCTAGAAAATATTAAAGAACACTTACTATTAACACGCTATAACCCTGGTCGTGTTGAAAAAGGTGAAATGCTATCGGTAGAAGATGTGCAAGATATTCTGTCAATCCCATTATTAGGGGTTATTCCTGAATCGCAAGCGGTATTAAGTGCTTCAAACTCAGGCCAACCTGTTATATTGGATACAGAATCTGATGCAGGCCAAGCTTATTCTGATGCAATTAACCGCTTACTAGGTGAAACCGTCGATTTTCGCTTCTTAGACGTTGAGAAAAAAGGCTTATTTAAACGGATTTTTGGAGGTTAACGTGTCTTTACTTGACTACTTCCGCTCAGAAAAGAAAAACAGTGCGTCACTAGCAAAAGAGCGATTGCAGATCATTGTCGCGCACGAGCGTTCTCAGCGAGGAACGCCGGATTACTTACCACAATTAAAACAAGATATTTTAGATGTGATCCGTAAATACGTGAACGTAAGTACCGATGCAGTTCAGGTTCAGTTTGATCAAAACGAAGACGATTTAGCCGTACTTGAGCTAAACGTTACACTACCTGATGAAGAAAAGAAGTAATTGAAGAAAGGGCGCTTTATAAGCGCCCTCTTTATTTTCATTTACTTTTTAATAACTTTCTAAATATCTACGTTTTAATCCCTTGCATGCAACTAAAACTTTTTCACTATGTAACACAAAAATTATAGATAATACCAATTCGCTTAATTAAGTGATCTATTTTGAGGATGGAAAAACGTGTTGATAGCTAGGCAAAAAAATCGCTATTTAGTTGTTCTAAATGAGATTTTTTAACACAGGTAACGACACGTTTAGCGCCGCAAAATGATTAAGTATTATTGCGGATTGGTATAAGTATTACACAGTAAAAAAAATATCTAGTCTTAAGTATCCCATTCTTTTAAAGCGTCTTTAACATAGTTATAGCGCCAAGAGCTTAATAAATCAGGCTTAATATGGCTTTGTTTTTGCTCATTAGTTAACTTCCAATTCCAACTAATCAATTGATTAATTTGCTTTTTAGAGGCCATAACGTCTTCTGGTATATTGTGCTCTTTAGCGACTTTAGTGATCTTTTGTTTAATATCTTTGGCTACTTTTTTATAAGTAGGAAAATCAATTAAGCGCTTAAGTACTTCAGGATGCTCAGCATCTGGTACTGCTTTGGCAACTTCAATACACTTGATTATATCTACACCAGAGCGATTAACCTCAATAGCTTCAACTCCTGGGATTTGACGTAGAGCATTTAAACTTGAAGGACCACGTTTGGCAATTTCAGTCATGTTATGTTCTTTTAACACAAAATTTAGCGCTAAATTTTTCTTAATGGCTTTGTTTCTGCGCCATACAGCAAGTTCTTTTAAAACCGCAAGTTCGTGCGGTTTGAGTTGCCATGCATTTTTAATATCTTTATATAAAAGCTCGTCTGGTGTTTGAAACGCACGTTTTTTAGCTATCAGCTCACTCTCGTTTATTACAATGTCAAAGAACCCAGCGGCATTAATACGCTCTATAATCAGCTCGAAACACGGCAATAAGTAAAAAGTATCTGCAGCAGCATAATCTAACTGTTTTTTAGTTAACGGACGTTGCAGCCAGTTAGTGCGTGACTCACTTTTATCTATTTCAATACCTTGCAACTCTTTTACCATAAGGGCAAAGCCCATACAGTTACCTTCCCCAAGTAACTGCAACGCAAATTGTGTATCAAAAAGTGGGGATGGAACAAAGCCTGCGTATTTTTGAAAAACCTCAATATCTTCTGAAGGAGAATGCAGTACTTTTAAAATACTAGGATCTTTTAGTATTTCCCAAAAATCGAATAATGAGAGCTCAGCTAACGGATCGATAAGCGCTAAATGCTCACCATCAAAAACTTGGATAAGTGCAACTTCTGGATACAAAGTGCGACGACGCATAAACTCAGTATCAATAGCTAAAATAGGCTTATTTTTTATTTGTTCAACAAAAGTGTTCAGTTGATTTTGGGTTTCGATCAATTGGTATTGCACTTAATCTCCTACAATAAAAAAGCCGACATATGTCGGCTTTTTTATAGGTTGCTAATCTTTCAAGGCTCTTCGGAGTATTTTACCTACGTTAGTTTTAGGTAACTCATCCCTAAACTCTACCAGTTTTGGGACCTTGTAATTAGTTAAATTATCACGACAGTGACTTATTATATCTTTTTCAGTTAAAGAAGGGTCTTTTTTAACAACAAAAACTTTAACTTGTTCGCCACTTATATCGTGAGGAATACCAATAGCAGCAACTTCAAGCACACCTTCGTGCATAGCCACTACCTCTTCTATCTCATTAGGGAAAACATTAAAGCCAGATACAATGATCATGTCTTTTTTGCGATCTACAATAAAGAAGAAACCTTCATCGTCATAAGTTGCAATATCACCTGTTGCAAACCAGCCATCTTTTAAACATTCAGCTGTTGCATCTGGTCGATTGTAATAGCCCACCATAACCTGCGGGCCTTTCACACACATTTCACCCGGTTCACCTTTAGCGGCCTCTTCACCGTTATCAAGTATTAGCTTAATCTCAGTATTAGGCGCAGGCAAACCAATAGAGCCGTTATATGCTTCTAAATCATAAGGACTAATAGTTACTAATGGAGAACATTCTGTAAGGCCATAGCCTTCCATTAATTTTGAGCCAGTCACTTTTTGCCACTTTTCAGCAACAGGACGTTGCACGGCCATACCGCCACCAAGTGACATTTTTAAATGACTGAAATCAAGTTCAGCAAAACCTGGTGTGTTTAATAAACCGTTAAATAACGTATTAACACCAGTAATAGCTGTAAATTTATGCTGACCTAGCTCTTTAACAAACCCAGGCATATCTCGTGGATTTGTGATTAATATATTTAAACCACCGTACTTCATAAACGTCAGGCAGTTAGCTGTTAAAGCAAATATATGATAAAGCGGTAAAGCGGTAACAACAACTTCTGTACCACGATTTAACACTTTGTCTAAACAGCCTGAAACTTGCTCAAGGTTACCAACCATATTGCCATGGCTCAGCATTGCCCCTTTTGATACACCTGTTGTGCCACCGGTGTACTGTAAAAAAGCAAGATCGGACAAGCTCATTTCAGGACGTGTATATTTAGTTTCGTCTGCAGCTAGAACGTCTGAAAAGTTAATTGTGTTTGCTAAGTTGAACTTTGGCACCATTTTTTTAATGTGCTTAACAACAAAGTTGACTATGTGCTTTTTAAGCCCACCAACCATATCGCCTACTTGCGTTACTACAATGTGTTTAACATCAGTGTGTGCAAGTGACTTTTCAAGTGTGTCAGCAAAGTTTGCTAAAATGAAAATAGCAGTAGTGTCAGAATCCTTTAACTGATGCTCTAACTCACGCACAGTGTAAAGTGGGTTAACATTTACAACCACACAACCTGCACGTAAAATACCTAAAATGGTGACTGGTGTTTGTAGTAAGTTAGGCATCATTACGGCAACTTTGTCGCCTTTTTTAAGACCTAAATCATTTTGAATGTAGGAAGCAACTTTTTTTGTTGCTGTATCTATTTCGCTATAAGACAGCGTTTTACCCATATTAGTAAATGCAGGTAAATCGGTGTAGTCAGTAAAACTTTTTTCGAACACTTCGAGTAACGAGTTGTAATGCTCAGGATCGATTGTTTCAGGCATACCCTCTGGGTAGCGCTTAAGCCAGATTTTTTCCACTCTTAGCCCCTGTTTATAATTATATTTTTATTAACCTTAATCTAAGTAAGGCGCTTTAACAATTGAGCAAATACTCTAATGGAGGAATAATCCCACATTTTACGTAAACTTACAATTAACATGCACCATTTTGCAGCATAAAGTCTTGAATATGCTTAAAACATAGTTCACTACTTTGCATATGACAGTGGTGCCCACCATCTACATTAATTACCTTTAAGCTATTGTAATAACTAATATACTTTGCCAGATTTTGTTTTACAAACGAATAACCTTCGTTACCTAAAATTAATTGGCACGGTGCAATTAAATCTTTTATTGCACCAATACATTGCGCTTCATCAAACCTAAAACCTGAGTGATTTTTGAGCTTTGGATCTGTTGTTAGCGCAAAACCATCTGAAACCTGTTTAATATTTCGTTGCATTAAGAGCTTAATAAGCTCGCTATTCAAATCGGTTGTTTGAGCACGTGCTTCATAAATAAGCTCTTTCGATTTATAAACTCTCTGCTTCTTATTATTTAAACGCGCTCTATTTAATACTGCACTTTTTAGCTGTTCACATACGCCTTCGCTGGGAGTTGTAACACACCCAATCCCCTCAATAAAGGTAACAGATTTTACATAATCACCAAAGCAACTAGCAAAAAGCCCTACAACCATGGCTCCCATCGAATGCCCAACTAAATGCACTTTTTTAACACCAAGCGCATTAATAAGTTGGTACACATCATCAATATAATCAACAAAATAATAATGTGCATCATCACTTCGCCAAGATGATAAACCATGCCCGACAAAATCAATACAGTACCAAGTGTGCTTTGGCTTAGCTTTACTTAACATTGGTATAAAACTGTGGCAGTTATCTAACCAACCATGCAACGCTATTACTATTTCATCCCCAGAACCTACTTTTAAGCCATGAATATTCAAGTTATTGGTTTCAATATTAAATGGCTGCACGGCAAGTCCTTTATTAATTTAGAGCATCATTATTTATAGCATACAAGTTGTCAGACCACTAACCGAGAAAATGGTGCCAAATTCGCTATTTAATTATCTTGATGTTCTAAAGAAAGTAAAAAATATAAAATAAAATTTAAACGATATCATAAGCTTAATTACAAAAAAAATAAGCTGATCTTTTTAAATATATTTGCTTTGTATGCCTTTTGAACAATTAAAAGGTGATAGCATCATATGTAGTTAAGCTATAACCAGTATAATTAAAATAAATAGAACTAACAGCGTTAACTACAATTCTATTCATATAACCCTAAATTATAAATATCTTAGATATTCATTTATTTATCATACTATCTGTATACAATATCAGCGGCTATTAAATAAGGTACACTCATAAGGTACACAACCATGAAAAAACAGATCAGCTTATTAGCGCTTTTATGCACCGCTTCTGGTGCTTACGCAGAATCAGCACCTAAAAATGTAATTTATATGATTGGTGACGGCATGGGTCCGGCTTACACCACGGCTTATCGCTATTTTAAAGACGACCCTGCAACAAAAGAAGTAGAAGGCACGGTTTTTGACACTATTTTAAAGGGTATGGCTCGTACCTACCCTGATGACCATACTTATGTGACAGACAGCGCAGCAGGTGCTACAGCACTTAGTAGCGGTCATAAAAGTTACAATGGCGCAATTGCAGTAGATACAGACAAAAAATCAGTTAAAACCATGCTGGAAATAGCAAAAGAGCGCGGTATGACAACAGCGCTTGTAGCAACTTCACAAATAAACCATGCAACACCTGCTAGCTTTACAGCTCACAATGAATCTCGTTACAACTACGATGATATTGCCAACGATTATATTGATAATAAGATTGCTGGTAAATTACCTGTTGATTTAATGCTAGGTGGCGGTACTAAATATTTTATTCGTGACGACCGTAATTTAGTTGAAGAATTTAAAGCGGCAGGTTACCAATACGGTGACGATATTAATAATCTGGGACAAATTACACAAAT
>NZ_AUTI01000204.1:0-2574 GCF_000497995.1 Pseudoalteromonas sp. TB25 | reverse complement strand
CAGCCATTGTGTTAAGTATTGTGTATGTTGAGATGCTAATTCGACGAGGAAAGCAGCGCGAAGTTACATTATCAAAATTATTTCAATGCACTAAAAATGGCCTTTACACGCAACAAGCTAACTTAAATTGATTGGGAAACGACCATGCTAGAATTATTTATTGTAATAATTATATTTAGCTCACCCTTTTTGATTCTTACTATTACTAAACGTTATTTCACCTATAAAACTACAATAATGGCAGCGCACGCAAAATTTAAAGGACTAAATAATAACAAGATAACAAAATTAGAGGAACAAACAGCGATGTTGAGCAAAAGGGTGGCAGTGCTTGAGGAAATAGTAACATCTAGCCATTTTGAGTTATCAAATAAAATAGCTAAGTTATAAGCATTTTGATAAGTGTGACCCAAACTTATGAGCCTATTAATAAAGTAATAGGCTCATACTGCAATAAGGTTTATTTTTAATCATAAATTACGACCATAGTCTCTGTTTCTAACCTTTAGATCTTGGTGCATGCTTTATACATAGAATTTAGATTTGTGTATTAAGGATTTTAAATGAAACATCAGCTAGCAAAAAGCGTAGGGCTTTCGTTATTATCGCCTGTTATTGTAGGCAGTTTACTTGGTGTTTATTACTCACTTACGCTTGAAGGCGAGTTTGTATCAATATTTCTTACCTTATTAATGACTGCTATATCAAATGCACACATAGTAGGCTTAACAATGGCTGCTTTTGTTGTGCCTGGGTATTTACTCATGTTTAAGTATTCTAAAGTTAATTATTCAGGGGTATTAACTCTTGGACTACTAGGCGGAGCGATATTTAGTTACTTATTAAGTGCCACAACAGGGGAGATATTTTTGATCAATAGTGTAATGTCAGCATTCGCTGCTGGGCTGTTTTTGTTTGGTCTTCGTAAAACGGCAAAAAAATAATCGCAGCATTATTAACCAAGCGCACTGATAAACGGTGTGATTTCCTTTTTTTTACCTCCAAAAGGTTCCAATTTTTCACGACAAAGAGTACCTTTAGCTACTGTATGTTTAATAAGAAGTAGTTTGGTATGCAAAAGCACGATTTTTACCAGTCATTAGTTAAGCAAACTGAATCGCTGATAGCTGGTGAATCCAATGTAATTGCCAATATGGCAAACATAAGCGCGCTGTTATTTACCTCTTTAGAGGATGTAAATTGGGCGGGCTTTTACTTTATGGATTCTCCTACTGAATTAGTACTTGGTCCGTTTCAAGGTAACCCTGCATGCATTCGTATTCCAGTAGGAAAAGGTGTATGCGGAACTGCTGCGGCAACCGTAGAAACACAATTAATTGAAGATGTTCACGCTTTTGACGGCCACATAGCCTGTGATGCAGCGTCTAATTCTGAAGTGGTTGTACCTATCATGAAACATGGTAAAGTATTTGCTGTACTAGACATTGATAGTCCGAGTATTGGTCGATTTGATGCTGACGATAAAGCCGGTCTAGAAGCATTAGTAAAATGCTTAGAGGCGAGCTTGTAATGAAAGATTTGCTAAATGTTCAAGACTACCTATTTGCTGTACAAGATGTTGGCGACTGGGAAGGCGAAGAAGAACATGTAGCGGAAACGCTCAATGATTTGATTCATATTGCATGGGATCGTCTTCCAGATGATTCAGAATGTGAATTTATTGATGAAACAATTAATGGTATTTGGGAACACCTTCGAGGTGATATGGCTGNAGAAGCCGATTTCGAAGAGTTGGTCGACTGGGTAACACACTACGTCGATTCGTCCCTTGATGAAAAGATGTGAAAAATAGGTTCTAAAATGGAAACCACAAACAAGCTAAAAGATATTAATGAAGTGTTGGAATTTTTATATCAAGAATTCCCACAATGTTTTAAACAAAAAGATGGCATCAAGCCGCTTAAAGTAGGTATTTTTAAAGATATTGCTGAGCGTATTGAAGGGTCTGAAAAAGTAAGTAAGACTCAAGTTCGTCAAGCGCTTAGAAAATACACGTCTAACTGGCGTTATTTAGAAGCTGTGACCAAGTCAGAGTTTCGTATTGATCTTGATGGTAATCAAGGTGAAAAAGTTGAGCAAGAGCATATCGACCATGCACAAAAAGCATTGGAAGAAAGCCGCGCTAAAATGGCTAAACGCAAAAAACAACAGCGTCCTCGCCAAGATTCAGATTCTAAATCTTTCAAGAAAAAACCAGCTCATGCTAGCAAACCAGGCGATAAAAACGCTCCTGCAGCTAACAAACCTGCTAAAGCAGCGCCGGCTAAGCGTTCAGGAAAAATTGAACCTTTGCCAGCAACTGAGGTCAAGGTTAATAATAAGGTTAAGGTTAAACTTGGCCAAGCACTTGTAAATGCAGTAATAACTGAAGTGAACAAAGATGATGTTCATGTTGAGTTAGTAACAGGTATGCAAGTTAAAACCAAAGCTGACAGCTTATACATTGTTTAAGTTGTAAATAAATTAAGGAGTTGTGTATGAGTAAAAAGTTTACGCTCATTCCGTTAGTTGCTGCCCTGTTTTCAGGTTCATTATTTGCTGCTGTAGAAGCCG
>NZ_AUTI01000203.1:0-1769 GCF_000497995.1 Pseudoalteromonas sp. TB25 | reverse complement strand
ATACAGCATCTACTTAAATAAAAGCGTGCTTGGATACCATTCAGTTTGTGAGAATAGAAAGTCAGGGCTTTATCTACGGAGCAGTATTAAATACTAGACGCGAAGGCAAGCTCACTGACTTCGATGTGATAAATGATAGCTAATCATTTATCAATGAGAGATACAAGACGCGAAGGCAAGCTCACTGACTTCGATGTGATAAATGATAGCTAATCATTTATCAATGAGAGATACAAGACGCGAAGCTTGCTTGCGTGACGGGCAAAGCCCGTAAAGTGATTTATTCACAAAGAGGTTTAGAGGCGCTGCGCTTTTAGAGGCAGTGATGGATCAAAAGATTATTGCTTTTATGTATTCTCATTTACTCCTCATGCGCTTCTCTTTGTGAATAGAGTTTTATTTAAGTAATTAAAAGCGGTGCTTTTCACGTGAGCAAGCTCTACGTCTACACCGAATTACATGCTTTGTGCGTAGTTATACAACGCCTTTAAAATTGTAAGATTTTTTTCGCTGTCGTCATGTTCATGCGCTAGGTTTTCAAGGGTGATCATAAAATCTTGCGCATTAATCGACGGTTGATCTTCTCCGTGCATTAACTTGTTTTGGCAATACTGGCGCCATTGGTCAAGCTCTTGCTGGTTTAGCGTTTCAGGCCAGTTACGGGCGCGGTATCTAAACAACAATGTATTAAACTTTTTATCTTCAAAGTCTAACTTCAACCCAGCCAATTCATCTGGTTTAGCATCGCGAATAATCGCAAATTTAGCTTTATCGGCATGGCTTGTAAAACCATCGTAAAGTAAGTAGTCAACGTTAGTAGTTGCGCTGTAATCGCCTTGCTCGTTAAACACTTCGGTTACTTTATCGCGAAGGTCGGTATTGGCTTTTAAAATAGCTAAGTTAGCTAAGCATTGCTCGCGGTCAATCCCAAGGCGGGCGGCGTTTTCAGGCAATAATGTTTTAGCTGGGGCTAAAATAGGGCACTTGTTTAAATGCACTAGTTTTAAGCCAACAGGTAATTCACCCTCGGCTAAATCTACACGTTTGGTGTATAAGCGTTTGCGTAACTCTTCTACGTTTAAATCAATGAGTACTTGTGGATTTTGGGTTAAATCAAAACAAATAACCGCGTTTTTATTTACCGGATGAAAGCTCATTGGTGCAACCCAGCTTGTACAGCCTTGTGTTGCAGGTATGCGCGATGTGGTATGCACCAGCGGCGTCATGTTAAATACATCAACCAATTCAGCAAGGGCTTTTTTATTACGCAGCCCAAAAAAGAAGTTATATAGCTTTGGCTGTTTTTCTTTTATTAGCTTAGCCAGTGCAATAGTGGCGGTTACATCGCTTAGCGCGTCATGCGCTGCAGCGTGTTCAATACCATTAGCTACGGTTAAATGCTCTAGCTTAAAGCTTGGGCTGCCGTCTTCTTTTAACGGCCATTCAATGCCTTCAGGGCGCAGCGCGTAACAAGCACGTACTAAATCAATAATATCCCAGCGGCTATTGTTATTTTTGTATTCACGCTCGTATGGGTCGTAAAAGTTACGGTAAAAGCTATAACGGCTTACTTCGTCATCAAACCGAATACTGTTATAACCGGCAACACAGGTGTTTGGCACGCTAAATTCGGCATGAATTTTTGCTATAAACTCAGCCTCAACCAAGCCTTTTTTCATCGCCACTTGTGGCGTAATACCCGTAATTAAACATGCCTCAGGGTGAGGCAAGTAATCCGCTTGCGGCTTACAATATTCAATAAGCGGCTC
>NZ_AUTI01000202.1:0-35345 GCF_000497995.1 Pseudoalteromonas sp. TB25 | reverse complement strand
AAAAATGCGGTACTAGCTCAGTTGGTAGAGCGCGACCTTGCCAAGGTCGAGGTCACGAGTTCGAGCCTCGTGTACCGCTCCAATTTCTAACCAAAAGAAATTGAGTGATTAAAAGAAGTAAAAATGCGGTACTAGCTCAGTTGGTAGAGCGCGACCTTGCCAAGGTCGAGGTCACGAGTTCGAGCCTCGTGTACCGCTCCAATTTCTAACCAAAAGAAGTTGTAGTGTTGAATGAAAATATAATGCGGTACTAGCTCAGTTGCTAGAATGTTGAACGCGACCTGTCGCGCACCAACGTAAAATAACTAAAGAAATAAAAATGCGGTACTAGCTCAGTTGGTAGAGCGCGACCTTGCCAAGGTCGAGGTCACGAGTTCGAGCCTCGTGTACCGCTCCAATCTTTTTATATCCTTTCAAAATTCTCTGTATTAAAAATCATAAATAAAATTATAATTTAAAATCTCTCTTATCTACTTTATTCTTTGTGCAATATTCAGCATTAAAGTTTTGGTTGTTAGAAGCTATGGTTTCTCGCGCGAGCTATACGCCTACAATAAAGGTGTTGTACTTTGAAGTTATGAGGTATGAGTGAGGTAAAGAGTCAATACTTTGAAACCGGGAGCTTTTATTAAAATAGCTCACCCTGAATAGTTGCTATAACTCGTCTAGAGCCACCAGAATCGCGATGTTCACCTAAATAAATACCTTGCCATGTACCTAACGCTAAATAGCCATTTGAAATAGGAATACTTAACTCGCAGCCTAACGTACTGGTTTTTATGTGTGCAGGCATGTCATCGTCACCTTCATAATCGTGGCGATAATAAGGTTGACGCTCAGGAACGAATTTATTGAAATGGCTCTCCATGTCCATACGAACAGTAGGGTCTGCATTTTCGTTTATTGTAAGGCTCGCTGAGGTATGCTGAATAAATAAATGTAACAAGCCAACTTTATAACTCGCCAGTTCAGGAAGCTGAGACAATATTTCGTCATCGATTATATGAAAACCTCGCGGGCGAGGCTTTAATGTAATTTGCTTTTGCTGCCAACTCATAGTTTATCGAAACTAACTTCAATGTTTGCATTACCAGCGTCACAGCTAAATGGCATGATGATTTTTTTACCTTGGCTTTTATGAGTAATTGTATGGCCCTTACCAGATACCACAATAGGCGTTGCCATATCAAAGTCGAAGCCTTTCTCGCCAAGTAAGTTTTTAGCACCACCGGTTACCATGTTGGTTATTTCACCAACCATATCGGTAACTTCTTCATCTATAGCATCAGGGCGTTCGCCAAGCATACGCTCCATGATAGTTAATGCTAGCTCTTCATCAAATGTAATTGAAAATGATCCTCGCGTTTGCGGGCCAACCATGCCAATCAAACCTGATACATCACCACAGGCTATTTCATCAGTTTTAATGCGAGGTTTACCTGGCTTCAATTGAGTTTGAGCCATAGTGCTCAAAACATTAATTAAAGAAGATAAAAAAGGATTGATGAATTCTACATTCATAGTGGCTACTCTTAAATTTGTTCTGTGAAATGACTATATAGTTTGAGTATAGTCACTAAGGATAACTTTGAAGGATTATGATGCTCTGCAAGATTCACATTTACCATGTGCTTCTATTGTTTGCCCTGATACAACAAAGCCACCTTCGGCAGCTAAATTATTTAGCTCATGCGAAATTACACTCGAGTGTAATTCTTTGACAAAACCACAGGTATCGCAAATTAACAATTGTACTGGGTGTATATGATCAAAATGATGACACAGCATAAATGCATTTGTGCTTTCAATTTTATGAATAAAACCTAGCTCAGCTAAAAAGTCTAATGCACGATAAATAGTTGCAGGTTTAGCACCCGTTTCAGTTATTTTTAATTGCTCAAGTAAATCGTATGCACCAACACCACCTTGTGCGCTGGCTAATAGGCGAAATACTTTCTCGCGGATAGGCGTAAAACGCGCACCACGGTTGTCACAAACTTGTTTTGCTTTACTTACGAGTGATTCTATATTCATCATTACTCTTATCCTTATGCTACCGTGATATACTAACATACTGTGTTGTAGTTGCAGCGTTTTTATTAAGCGCTTTTTACCTAGGAAACCCAGTAATGCACGAACTATTGGCTATATTTATTTTCTTTTTTGCGGTTATTGACCCCATTGGTACTGTACCTGTATTTATTGCAGTCACACGTGGTGATGATGAGAAATTTAAACGCAAAGTTATATATAAAGCGGTAGGCGTATCTGCATTAGTGCTCTTATTTTTTGTACTTGCAGGTGAGCAATTACTTAACGCAATTGAAATTCCACTTTCGGCTTTTCAAATAGCCGGCGGTATCATATTACTTATTTTTGCGCTTTCAATGATATTTGGTGAAAGTAAGCCTGAAGCCGAAATTAAAAGTGTACGCGACAGCACTGAAACCGCTATTTTCCCGCTTGCGATTCCCTCTATCGCAAGCCCTGGCGCTATGTTAGGCGCCGTATTAATGACTCGTAATGAAGAATATACTTGGGTTGAGCAGTTACTAACGTCTTCGATGATGCTTGCTGTATTAGCGGTTGTACTGGTTTTGTTACTGCTTGCAACACATGTGCATAAATTAATTGGTGACAGTGGCGCAAGTATAATAAGTAGAATTATGGGGCTTATTTTAAGCTCGGTTGCAGTTACCAATATTTTAAATGGTATAGCCCATTATTTTGGCTTGCAGGTTTTCTCTTAACATTGATGCTCGCTAGGCTTTTGTGTAAAATGCAGCGCCTTTTAAGCTGTGCTTAATAATTTTAATACCCTGAGGTTTGCTTTGAATAAATGTACTTTGGATAGACGCTTTTCTGTGGCCCCAATGCTTGATTGGACTGATCGCCATTGTCGTACTTTTCATCGCAAAATGACTAAACATACTGTGCTTTATACTGAAATGATAACCACAGGGGCTATTTTATTTGGTCGAGGCGACTACTTACATTTTAATAAACACGAAGGCCCAGTTGCACTGCAACTTGGTGGCTCTGATCCTAAAGCGCTTGCGCAATGTGCAAAGCTCGCAGGTGAGCGTGGCTATGACGAAATAAATTTAAATGTAGGTTGCCCGTCAGACAGAGTTCAAAATGGCCGATTTGGCGCATGTTTAATGGCTGAACCTCAATTAGTTGCTGAGTGTGTTGCAGCAATGAAAAACGAAGTAAGCATTCCTGTTACCGTTAAAACGCGTATTGGTATTGATGAGCAAGATTCGTATGAGTTTTTATGTGCGCTTATTGAAGCGTCTCATAAAGTAGGGTGTGATGATTTTATTATTCATGCTCGTAAAGCATGGCTCAATGGTTTAAGCCCGAAAGAAAATCGTGAGGTTCCACCGCTTGATTACCCACGTGTTTATCAACTTAAAAAAGATTATCCGCAGTTAGACTTAAGCCTAAATGGCGGTGTTAAAACAGTTGAGCAGAGCCTAGAACATTTGCAACATATTGATGGCGTAATGATTGGGCGTGAGGCTTATAGCAACCCATTTATGCTCAATGACGTTGATGAGAAAATTTATGGTGATTCTGCAAACACGCAGTCACGCCACGACGTAGTGCGTTCAATGTATGACTACATTGAAGAAGAAATGCGTTTGGGTGCTAATTTTTGGCATATTGCACGTCACATGCTCGGTATTTTTCAGGGGCAGCCTGGTGCGCGAGGCTTTAGACGCCACCTTTCTGAAAGTGGTCACGGTAAGCAAGCTGATTTATCGGTAATGGATAAAGCATTAAGCTTTGTACCAGAATAAAATTAAGCTTTAAAAATTCTAAATTTTAGCCACTTTCGAGTGGCTTTTTTGATCCTAAAAATTAGTCAAAATCATAATTTATTGGCCAATTACACTCTATGTTGTTCAGCTTAAAGTCACTAAAATTCAGAGTGGTTTTTATTTAATATAATGATTTTAAACGCTTTATTTTCGTTTTGATGGACTTGGCACAACTCTTGGAATCTTCTTGTTGAAATTAATTAAAAATCAACAGGAGAATACCATGGGAATATTTAACCGCGTAAATGATGTAATTCAATCAAACATTGTCGCCATGCTTGATAAAGCAGAAGATCCAGAAAAACTTTTAAACCTAATGCTTACCGAGATGCAAGATGCATTGAATGAGTCCCGTAGTACAGCAGCCGCTTTATTGTGTGAAGAGAAAGTGATTAATCGCCAAATTGATACTAAAAAAACAGAATTAGCAGCTTGGCAAATTAAAGCAGAACGTGCGGTTGAGAAGGGCAGTGATGACCTTGCTAAATCAGCTTTACTTGAGAAGCAACGCGTTAACGAAAACATTGAAAATAAGCAAACTCAACTAGAAACTTTGCAAGAGTCTATTGCAAAAATTAAGTCTGATTGTGAACGCTTGCAGCAAAAAATGGCTATGGCTAAAACTAAGCAAGCTCAGTTAATGCAACGCCATAATGTTGCTATTGCTAGAGGGCGAATCAGTACGCAACTACAAAGCGATAAAGTAGCTCATGCGTTGTCTCGTTTTGAACAAATAGAGCAGCGTGTTGAAGGTATTGAAGCTCAAGTAGAGGCTTATGAGCTGACTGATACAGCAAGCTCTACCAGTGCCCAAATTGAGTCGTTAGTTAAAAATGAAAAAATTGATGCTGAGTTGGCTCGCTTAAAAGCGAACTTAAATACTAATTTAAAACACACTGCTTAGGAGATTGCTATGAACAGCTTTAATCGTCAACAAGGTTGGTATAAAGATACTTTGAATAAAAAAATATCGGGTGTGTGTAGTGGTTTAGCCCATAGATTGGACTTTCCGGTTTGGGCAACCCGCGTAGTTACTATTTTATTATTTTTGAGTTTTCCGTTTGCAGTTGCACTTGGCTATTTTATAGCGCATTGCTGCCTTGAAAATAAAGAGTATTAATAGCAACAGGCATAAATATTTGAACAATTTAACGAATTAAATCACCCTATAACGTTATTAAAAATTTTAATTTAGAACAGCTAAGTATAAAAATTTTTGCCTAGTTATAGCGCAATTTTCTTATCGTTAAATAGGCCTCATATATAAGCCGGTTGGTATAAGGAGAATTACTATGAAAGCTTTGGCAGTATGTGTATTTATCTATTTATTACTGTTTACTGATTTAATAACGTTTGTGCAGATTGATTCTTGGCAGTTGCCGTTATGGATTGCTGACATTAGTTGGGCTGGGCTCGAGCTTGTAGGTGCTTTGGCCGCAATTATTGCTGTAGTTGCGGTAGTGGCTTTAATTACTATGGGATTAGTTGGTGCGGGTGTAGTGGCATTAGCAGGGACTGTTTTAGCGCTTTTATTCGGATCTATAATGATTGCATGGCCGTTACTATTTGTTGCAGTGTTGTGTTGGCTTGTTGCCGATAACAAAAAAGTAGCCTCTTAATCCTTAATTTGACTGACTATTATAGGTTAACTATGTTAAATTTAGCCTGTAATTTAAAGTTTTCATAAGGATAAGAATGATGACGAAACTATGTTTTTCGATGGCTTCTGCATTAATATTTAGTTTTTTTTCGTCATCGTTGGCGGCGCACTCAGGGCACGATCATGGTTCTGATGTAGCTGTGCTCGAAGTAACTAACGCGCAAGTTAGAGAGTTTTTACCTGGCAGTACTTCAACTGTAGGTTATTTAACCCTTATTAATCACAGTGGAGCCGCAGCAACTTTAACTAAGGCAACTATTGATGGCTTAGGGCGTGTTGAAATACACGAGCATTCACATGTAGACGGCATGATGAAAATGCAACAAGTTGAATCGGTTGAAATTAAGGCGCACGAAAGCGTCAGCTTTCAGCCTGGCGGTTATCATTTAATGGCATTTGAACCACAAGAGCCATTAAAAGTAGGACAAGAACGTAAACTCACACTATATTTTAGTGACGGTAATCGCTTATTTACTAATGCTCAAGTCGTGTCGCTTGAAGCGCAAGCTAAGCAGTCAAAACCATCTACTCAACACGCTCATCATTAGGAGTACACATGTCGCAACATAAAGGAAAAATAGCAGGAATAATTGTTTTACTGCTTATCATTTTTTACGCAATTGCTGTTTATTGGAGCACAGAACCTTCACGTTTTGACGTTGTTGCCAACGCGAAAGAGCAAGCGCAGCTTCGTAATGAAAAAATAGTAACGGGTTATGTAACTACTTCTACATTAATTACGGTAGCCAATACCTTACTAGATAAACCGGGTGGCTACTTATCAAATGATGTAATACCACCAAGTATTATTATGGATGATATGCCAGCGTGGGAATATGGCGCACTAGAAATGGTACGTGATTTATCGCTTTCTATGCGAAAAGATTTTAGCCGTTCGCAATCACAGTCTACGGAACATGAAGCCCTTAAAAAGGCGCAGCCGCAGTTTAATATAAGCTCTGAGGCATGGGCATGGCCAAGTGCCGAAGGTGAGTACCAAAAAGGTATTGACTACTTAATGGTATATCGTGGACAAATTGCTAATGAGCATGAGCGCGATAGCCAATTTTACGCACGAGCAGATAACTTACGTAGTTGGCTTAAAGAAGCTGAAAAACGTTTAGGTAGCTTAAGCCAACGTTTAAGTGCGAGCGTAGGCCAAGAAAAAGTGAACACCGATTTAGCGGGTAATTCATCTAATAAACAAGCAACTCTTGCGCCACTGCAGCAGCAAGTAAGAACACCATGGTTGGAAATTGACGATGTGTTTTACGAGTCGCGCGGTGCAACTTGGGCATTACTGCATTTTTTACAAGCGATAGAGTATGACTTTAATGACGTACTTGAAAAGAAAAATGCACGTGTAAGCTTACAACAAATCATACGTGAACTTGAGGCCACTCAAGAAACAGTATGGAGCCCACTTATTTTAAACGGCAATGGTTTTGGCTATGTGGCAAACCATTCTTTAGTTATGGCAAATTATATTTCTAGAGCCAATGCGGCTTTAATCGAACTCAGCGAACTACTAGCTCAAGGATAAAAAATGAAAAAGTATTGTTTAGCAGCAGCCCTTTCAATGGCATGTTTAGCACCAGCAGCGCAAGCTGACACTCTACTAGGTTTATACGTAGGTGTTGATGGGTGGAAGTCAGATAACGATGGTCAATTTTCTTATAAAAATAATGCATCTCAAGATTTCAATTTTGAAGATGAGACGTTTGTAAGTTATTACGCGGCGCTTGAGCACCCAGTGCCATTAGTACCAAACATCAAATTAAAGTATACAGAGCTTGAGTTAAATGGTTCTGCGCTGCTTACAGATACATTTAGCTTCAATGGTTCTGATTATGTTGTTGGTTCTACTGTAAATACGGTAAGTGATTTAACGCATATTGATTATATTTTTTATTATGAAATTTTTGATAATGACTTAATCTCAATTGACTTAGGTTTAAATGCTAAGCAGTTTGATGGTGATATTGTTGTAAATGGTACTACTCAAAATGGTGGTACTAACTTTACCGAAACAAAAGATTTCTCTGGTTTTGTTCCTCTTGCATATGGCCGTGCCGAAGCTGGCTTACCTTTTACTGGTTTAAGTGTATTTTTTGAAGGTAGCTTTTTGGCTATTGACGATAGCAAAGTACAAGATTACCAAGTAGGCGTAGCGTGGGAACTTATTGATAACCTAGCAGTAGATGTTGCTGTTAAAGCAGGTTACCGCTCTATGGTATTAGAACTTGATGATGTAGATGATATTACTACTGATATTGATGCATCTGGCCCATTTGCGGGTATTCAGGTTCACTTTTAATTAGTATTTTCTAATTAAACAAAGCGTGGCATATTATTTTATTGCGTGCCACGCTAAATCAAACTCTCCCTCCAGCGCATTATTAATTAACTGCTTATAAATTTTATTTACAGGAAAATTAATGAGTTTAGATAACTCATCACCTGTTTGCGTGAATTTATAATAGCTTAATACCAAGTCACTGCTTTTTGCTTTTAACGTTACTTTTTGCGATAAAAATGAAAGGGTAAGTTCTTGCCCCGCTTTAAGTACTGCAGATTCAATTTCTTTTCTATACAGTAAATTAAGATCCATAAGTGTTAAAATATCAGGAAAACTAATACCTGTTTTTCCTAAATTTAGAGACACTTTATTGCCTTTTCGTAGCAAATCAAACAATGACGGTTTTTTGTAAAAGCCGAGTAAAATAAAGTGGCTGTCGTCTTTTTCGTTATAGCCTGAGAGCGACACACATTTTTGCAAAGAGTCAGCTTCTCGCTGTGTCATATGCTTTAACGTTTGCAGGCTTTTAATTGAAAACGTACCAGGGTTGAGTGTTTCTCCCGTTAAAATTTTGGCCCATAAAGTTTGCATTGACGCATTTGAAGTATCTTCGCACAGTGCGATAAAGTGCTCTACCCAGTCAGCATCGGGTTGTTTACTACTTGCTACATCGGGGCAAAACCCCATAGCCATTGCTAAAATTGACTCTATATTTTGTTGTTGTTTTATTAGTAGTAAATCTTGGCGCTTTTGGGCACGAGCTAAAACAGAGTTTTCACTGTTGATATGATAAAGCGGCTTAACTTGGCCTTTAATATCGTAATTTTGTTCGGGGGTAGGCAGTATTCCGTTACTGCCTATTTTTGTTATAGGGTAACCAAGTAAGGATTCGATAATGTTAGCAAGGTTAATTCTCGCTTGTGCTGTCTTGACTGGCATGGCTGTGCATTGTCCTTTGTGAATGACTAAGCTGAGCAACAGTTTTAAGGTTATTTAACCCCATTGAAACTGTATTACGGAGCACATTTTCGCTCAAAATTGCGGTGTAACCCGATATTAAAGGAGCGGTTGTTTGTCCGTTAATCTTACATATTAGAGTGACGATACCGTTTTGCTCACTAAAATTAAAAGTCCCCCTAATAATATGCTCAGCATTTAAAAGTATATTAAAGCTGACCTTATTTTGACTCACCGAAGTTATGATCATTTCACCATACCCCCATTTTCCCTTCCAAGACTGATGAGCACCCAGGCCAGAGTTCGGTTCGCCCAAAGTAAAACGTATACTGGGGTCTACTTTTTCCCATGGAGACCATTTTTGCCATTGATTAAAGTCAGTAATAAGCGGTTTTACTGCGTCAATATTTGCATTGATTTCTATTGTTTTATTTACATTATAACTTTGGGGAAGTATCAGCCCTACCAGTACTAATACCAATAACAATAACAGTACGCCTTTGATTAATATTTTTAATGGTTTAATAAGCACACCTTCTATTAATTTTTTGAGTTGAAATACAACAACTTTTTATTAATCGACTATAGTATGAATTAGATTATAAACCAAAAATAATTGATAAATTGCTACCTAGGAGAGCGAATGTCGTCAGATCAAAACGATTTTTTATTTTTTGAACAAGACTATGAAGATGATGCAGTTATTGAGCCGACTAAGTTTTGGGATATTTTAATTGTTGATGACGAACCTGAGATCCACTCTGTAACAAAGTTGGCTTTGTCTGGAGTTGAGTTTTGGGGGGCAGGCTTGCGATTTCATGATGCCTATTCGGGCGCTGAAGCAATAGAGATTTTAGCTAAAAATAACAATATTTCAGTTATTTTTTTAGACGTTATTATGGAAACTGACGATGCTGGCTTGCAGGTTGTAAAAAGGGTGCGTGACGAATTAAATAATCAACATGTAAGAATTATTTTAAGAACAGGGCAAGCTGGTAATATACCAGAGGAAAAAGTAATACGTGAGTACGACATAAATGATTATAAAACTAAAACAGAACTCACTCGCTCTAAATTAGTAACATCGCTCATAACCGCTATTCGCTCTTACGAGCAGGTATGCCAGCTTGAATATCAAAGTGATGCAATGAACACGATTGTTTTTGCATCAAAGTCTATTTTAGGGCTTACTGATATTAAGCAACTATGCAAAGAAATCATCAAGCACATGAGTATTATTTTAAAGTGTTCACCTCGAGGGCTTGTGTGCAGCAAATTAGATGGCGATGACTTTATTCAAGTCTTAGGTGGTTGTGGGCATTACGAAAACTACTTTGGTGAAAAATTAATTAATGTTGATAGCAAAGTATTTAAACAAGTTGAGTTGTGTTTTGATTTATCAAAGCATCAACATACAGACTCAAGTGCAACATTTGTATTAAGAAGTAAGCATAGAAAAGCGGCTTTATATATAGAATGTGACCATGTTCCTTTGCCAGCGCAGTTGCAGTTTGCTGAAATCTTCTTAACAAATGTGAGTGTGGCCCTCGATAATATAAGGCTGTTTGTAAAGTTAAGGGATGCAGCTTATAAAGATGTGCTTACAGGTATTTCAAATCGTACCAATTTTATTGAACGGGTAGTGCGCTATCAAAAGCCGCACGTGAATGATTATGTATTTGTACTACTTGATATAGTTAATTTTGCAGATATTAATAACGGCTTAGGGCAAGAGGTCGGCAATAAAGTATTAATTGGCATTGTGCAAAGGTTAAAAGAAAACTACCCGACAGCTAAATTACTATCTCGTATTGGTGCTGATGTTTTTGGTTTTATTATTCGCCGTGATGAACTCGACTTAAAAAAATTGAATGAGCAGTTAGGTGTTCCATTTTGCGCAGAAGAGCATACATTGCCTATCGATTTTAGATTGGGTTTATGCCAACAGCAAGACTTTCAAAGTAGCGGGATTGATACACTTAAAGTTGCTTATATTGCACTTAATCAAGCTAAAAAAACAAAACACAAAGAGGGAATTTATTACAGTGTAGACATGCAAGATAAAATGGCTTGGCGCATAGGAATTATTAGACAATTACGTCATGATTTTGCTCGAAACAAGTTAGAGGTATGGTATCAACCTCAACTTTCATTAGGGGACTTGTCTTTAATTGGGTGTGAGGCATTACTTAGGTGGCCCACCGGTAACGGATCATATATATCGCCAGCGGTATTTGTTCCACTTGCAGAAGATGCGGGCTTGATTGTTGATATAGGGCAGTGGGTTTTAGAGCAAGCTTGCCAACAACAAAAGCGCCTAGAAAATATGGGTACCGAAATTTGTATTGCGGTTAATGTGTCTGTTCCGCAGTTTAAAGTAAAAGGCTATGCTCAAAACGTTAAAAATACATTATTAAAATATGGTGTTAAGCCAAAAAACATAGAGTTAGAAGTCACAGAAAGCGTAGTAATGGATGAACTCGAAACTGTTATTAATACACTTAGAGAGCTTCAAGAGTTAGGGATTGAGGTTGCTATTGATGACTTTGGGACTGGCTTTTCATCGCTTAGTTATATACAAAGTTTACCCTTGGATAGGTTGAAAATAGATCGTGCATTTATTAAGGATCTGCCAAATGATGACACTGGCGCTATTGCTGCCTTAGTTATTTCTCTTGGTGCTAAGTTGGGTTTAAAAACGATTGCTGAAGGCGTTGAAACACAAGAACAAGCTCAGTTCTTAAAAAACTTAGGCTGTGATGAGGTACAAGGTTTTATGTATGCTAAACCCATGCCTGAGCATGAATTGATAGAATTTATAAATAAACGCTAAAAAAGATTAACTTATTATTATTTAAGTTAGGGCGTGTTGAACTTTTGTGATTAATTTTGCAGCAGATTGTTTGGTATTTAGGCAAGGCAGAGCCTATGTAGTGTGGTTGTTCCCCATAAATAGGCGATAACGCAGCATAAATGCCAAACATGCGCTGCCCTTTGGGTTCTTTCTAGGGACGATTAACTCTTTGTTGCTCGGTTTTTACTTAGCCCGCTAGGTTACAAACCTCGCGCCGCGATTAAATCGCCCCTAGATTGAACAAATTTCAATCCACAAAGATCAACACGCCCTAATGAACGATTTAGAATTTAAAGCGCGATATGCTTTGACTACTTTGTATATATAAAGAATTTAGTAGGGTATAATTCGCGCCTTTTGTTATTCTACGGCCACAATTATGAGCACACTCAAAGCTAAGCGCGCCTTATTTTCATACCCGAAATACTGGGCTGAATGTTATGGCACCGCGCCATTTTTACCAACTACACGTGAAGAAATGGATGCACTTGGCTGGGATAGCTGCGACATAATAATAATTAGTGGCGATGCGTATGTTGACCATCCTAGTTTTGGTATGGCTGTAATTGGCCGTGTACTTGAAGCGCAAGGCTTTAGAGTGGGGATTATTGCCCAACCTGCATGGAACTCTAAAGATGCATTTATGGAGCTCGGCAGACCGAATTTATTTTTTGGTGTAACAGCCGGCAACATGGATTCGATGATCAACCGCTATACAGCGGAAAAACGCATGCGCCACGATGATGCTTACACGCCTAATAACGTTGGCGGTAAGCGCCCAGATCGCGCCGTGATGATTTACTCGCAAAAATGCCGTGAAGCATACAAAGGTATCCCAATTGTTATTGGCGGTATTGAAGCCAGCCTTCGCCGTATTGCTCATTACGACTATTGGCAGGAAAAAGTACGTCGTAGTATTTTGTTTGATGCAAAAGCCGATATTTTAATTTACGGTAACGCAGAGCGCCCGCTAGTTGAAGTTGCACACCGTATTGCGGCGGGTGAAACGATGGATACGATTCAGGATATTCGCGGCACGGCTGTTATTCGAAAAGAGCCTCTACCTGGTTGGCGTGGCAGTGATTCTACCGCTATTGATAAAATTGGTAAAATCGACCCTATTCCAAACCCATATGGCGCGGATGATGTTGGCTGTAGTAAATCAGAATTTAAACAAGCGGGTATTGATTTAAAAGCAGAAGCGGCAAAACCAATCATGGTTCAGCCTGCACGTCCTAAGCCGTGGGAAAAAACCTATGTTAAGTTACCTGCTTATGAGCAAGTAAGTGTTAACAAACCTTTATACGCCCATGCCTCGCGAATTTTACACCAAGAAACAAACCCTGGTTGTGCAAGAGCGCTTTACCAACGACATGGCGATCGCTCTATTTGGGTAAACCCGCCAGCATATCCATTAGAAACACATGAGATGGATGCTGTATTTGGTTTGCCGTATCAGCGTATTCCTCACCCAAGTTATGGTGATGCTAAAATACCTGCTTACGATATGATTAAAACGTCAGTTAATATTATGCGTGGCTGTTTTGGTGGTTGTTCGTTTTGCTCAATTACAGAACATGAAGGGCGCATTATTCAAAGTCGTTCGCAAGAATCTATTATTGAAGAAATTGAACAAATTAGAGATAAAGTTCCCGGCTTTACTGGTGTTATTTCTGATTTAGGTGGCCCAACGGCGAATATGTATAAGCTGCGCTGTACTAGTAAAAAGGCCGAGAGTACCTGTAGACGCTTATCATGTGTATATCCTGATATTTGTAAACACATGGATACAGATCATACGCCAACAATAGATTTGTATAAAAAAGCACGTGAAGTTAAGGGTATTAAAAAGGTATTGATTGCTTCAGGTGTACGTTACGATTTAGCTGTACGCGACCCGCGTTACGTTAAAGAATTAGTAACGCATCATGTAGGCGGTTACTTAAAAATAGCGCCAGAGCATACAGAGGATGGTCCATTATCAAAAATGATGAAACCAGGTATGGGGGCGTACGATCAATTTAAAGAACTATTTGATAAGTACTCTAAAGAAGCCGGTAAAAAGCAGTATTTAATACCTTACTTTATATCTGCTCACCCAGGTACAAAAGATGAAGACATGGTAAACATGGCTTTATGGCTTAAATTAAACGACTTTAAGCTTGATCAGGTACAAAATTTTTACCCATCACCTATGGCTAATGCGACGACTATTTACCATACAGAGATGAACTCTTTACGTAATATAAAAAACAACTCAGAAGTTGTTCCAGTACCTAAAGGCGCACGCCAACGTAGATTACATAAAGCTATTTTACGCTACCACGATGCAGCTGGTTGGCCAATGATACGTGAAGCTCTACGTAAAATGGGTAAAGCTAATTTAATTGGTAAAGGGCCTAACTGTTTAGTGCCAGAAGAAGGGCGCGATGAAAAAGCAGGTAAAGGTGGTAAAAAAGGTGGGCGTCCGGCACTAACGCGACATACCGGTTTTAGCCAATTTAAAAAGGCAAACACTAAGCCAAAAGTAGGCGGTAATCGTCAAAGCACACGTTAGTAACTTTATTTTCTAATAGATAAGGCTAATTGCGGTACGCGTTTTTTAGCTTTTGTATACGTAAATTAAGTAAGCTTTGCTCTTTATTATCTATATTATTGTAGGTGATAAAGAGTGAGGTTTTAGAGCCCCTCTCTTTAGATATCCTGTGCTAAGTTTAGCTTTTTTTTAAAGCATTGATGATAACCACAAACGCAATTTAAGTGACCATAACGGCTGAATGCCGGTGAGTCCTTGCGTCATTTTATTATCTTTTAAGATTATATAAGATGGCGTGACATGTCCCTGCCAATCGGAAAATATCTCCCCGTGTTGATCGTTAACAGTACTGAAGCTGTAGCCTTGCTCATTTAAATAATCATGCAGCTCTTGAGCAGAGCCTGACTTTATCGCGATGCTCACAACAGCGTATTTATTCTCGTTTGCGAGTTCGTTTATGGCAGGGGAGGTAATACTACAAATAGGACACCAAGTTCCCCAAAAATACACAAGCGTGGGTTTATCTTGGCTCATTGCTGCTAAATCAATGTTTTGCCCTTTATAGTCGATTAATTGTAATTGAGGATTTGCTGGCATGACAGGTTGCTGCCACCAATTAACGGCGGTATAAATGACGAAAAATATAGAGCCATATACCAGTACACTTTTTAATATGGATACGCTTTTTTGTTTTAGCGTTTTTTTAGGTATGTCATTTTTATGTTTGGTATCCGTTGCCATAGCTACTGATTTACCCTAAGTATTTTTGCTGTAGTTTTTTACATTTAAAGCGTTTAATTTATATCAGCAACCATGTAGCAGTACCTAAAAAGGCGAATATACCAACAATATCAGTCACCGTGGTTAGCACCACACTCCCTGCAAGAGCAGGGTCTATATTCATTCTTTTAAGAATTATTGGAATACTTGCACCAGCAACACCTGCCACCACTAAGTTCATAAACATAGCGAAAGCGAGTACGCCACCAAGCATAAAGTCCCACTGCCATAGCGCAATAACACCCGCAATTAATAGTGACCACAAAATACCGTTTAGCGCGCCAATGGCCAGTTCTTTCATCATCAAGAAACGTTGGTTTGTTTGGTTTATATGACCTACTGCAATACCACGGATAACAAGCGTTAATGATTGGCTACCAGCAACACCACCCATAGAAGGGACAATACCGTTAAGCACAGCCAAAATAGGGAGCACATCTAAAGTGCCTTCAAAAAAGCTAGCTACAAAAGCAGCTGCAAGTGCGGTTAGTAAATTAACTCCTAGCCAAACTGAGCGTTTTTTAGAGCTTTTTAGTACAGGCGCGAATGTATCCTCTTCATCATCAAGACCGGCTAGGCTTAATAAGCTATGCTCGGCATCTTCTCGGATTACATCAACGATGTCATCGATAGTAACACGACCGAGGAGTTGGTCGTTATCGTCCACCACAGGGGCCGATATCCAATTATGGCGCTCAAATAATTGCGCTACTTCACTTTCATCCATTGATATTGGGATAGACTCACAATCTTCATCCATTAAATCGCGCACAATTTTTTCTGGCGGATTAGTTAATAATGTACTCAGCGATAAAGCGCCTATAAAGCAGTTATGTTTATCAACAACATATAAATCATCTGTACCCTCTGGTAACTCACCACGCAGTCTAATATAACGAAGTACAACATCGAGTGTTACATCAGGGCGAATGGTCACCGTATCGGTGTTCATTAGCGCACCTGCTGAACGCTCTTGATATGACAGTGCTTGCGTGGCACGTTCACGGTCTTGAATGTCCATCGCGCTAACAACGTCTTTATAGACGGTATCTGGCAGGCTACGTAATACTTCACCTAAGTCATCGTGGCCCATGTCTTCAGTTGCGGCGGCAATGTGCTTAGGTTCCATTTGGGCAATAATGCCTAAACGAACATCTTCAGATAATTCTTCAAGAACATCACCCTGCACATCAGGATCGACCAATTGCCAAAGCAGTCGGCGAATTTTATGCGGTGATGATTCTAATAATAATGCGGTATCACAAGGAGCCGTTTTTGCGAGCATGCGCCTAACTTGAACAAATTGACCACTATTGAGTGACTTCGTCACCTGTTTTAGTTGCTGTAGTGGGTAATCTTGTTCAAAAGCTTCAGGCATTGGCGTCCTTTATAAATTGTTATATTACTTTATGGGGGGGAGGTGAGTTAACTGGCGTTACTAACCTATCTATTTTATATATCTGTTTTAATTGAAGCATTAGTAATGCGAATATTGTTTTTATAAAACAGGTTATTCTTGTTCATTAAAGCGTTGTGCTATTAATTCTCCAACAGCGTGTAAAGCTTGCTCAGAATCAGGGCCTTTACAAACAACTTTAACTTCTTTTCCTTGGCTACTTTCAAGTAACATTAGTGCAAGTACGCTATCGCCTGCTGCTTCTTTGTCATCTTGGAATAATGTGATTGTCGCATCAAATTGTACTGCTAATTGCGCAAGCACAGTAGCTGCTCTGGCGTGTAAGCCTAATTTGTTTTTTATTAAAAAGGTATCTTCACAATGCATAACTTACTCTACCTAAGCTGAACAGGTGATTATTCAGCTATATTATTTTTCTTGCTCGCGATGGCGAATTTTTACATTGGGATGTGTCATTGCGAAACTTTCACCGATAGTTTGCGCTAAATACACAGAGCGATGTTGCCCGCCTGTACACCCAATAGCAATGGTTAAATAACTGCGGTTATTTCGTTCTAAATGTGGTAACCACGTTTGTACAAATGTTTGAATTTGCCATGTGAATTTTTGCACTATGCTGTGATTAGCTAAATAGTCTTTAACCGGTTGATCTAACCCATTTAAAGGCTTTAACTCTGGTTCCCAGTGTGGATTTGGTAAAAAGCGTGCATCAAATACGTAGTCTGCTTCTTTTGGTATACCGTGTTTAAAACCAAATGATTCAAATGTGACAATCAGTTGCTTATCTTTTTTACCTAAAATCTTTTCACGAATAGATTCAGCGAGTTGATGAACACTTAAATCAGTCGTATCTACCATAAAGTCGGCGCGAGTGGTTAATACATCAAGTAATTCTTTTTCTTTTTTGATGGCTAAATCAAGCGGCAACGAGTCTATTGATAGTGGGTGTAATCTGCGTGTTTCAGAAAAGCGTTTGATCAATGTCTGATCGTCGCTATCTAAATAAAATAACGTAGGGTTTGCAAAGCCTGGTAAGTATTCAAGAATATCGTTAAATTCATCTTGTTCTTTAGGGATGTTGCGCACATCAATGCTAACAGCAATTTTATCGTAGCTATCAGACACACTGCGAACTAATGAAGGTAGTAGGTTTACTGGAATATTATCAACGCAATAATAACCTAAATCTTCTACAACGCGCAAAGCAACCGACTTTCCAGAACCAGAACGGCCGCTTATGATAATTAACTCCATTTAACACCCTTTATAAAACTATGATTGATCGACAATAACTTGGTAAAGCTCAGTATCAGATTTTGCACTGCGTAACTGTTTACAAAAATCTTTGTTGTTTAGTTTATCAGCAATGGTTGCTAGAGTCTTTAAGTGCTGCTGGTTATCGCCATCTGGTACGATGAGTGCGACAAAAATATCAACAGGGCGATTATCGATTGCATCAAAGTTTATTGGAGTTTCGCTAACGAGCACTAAAGCCAAAGGCTCTTCTGCACCGCTCATTCTTCCATGAGGAATAGCAATGCCACGCCCTATACCTGTACTACCTAATTTCTCTCTGCTCATTAAAGCATTAAGAATATCTTGTTGCGGTAAATACGGAAGTTTGTCGTGAGCAAGTTCGCTAATGAACTCTAAAATTCTTTTTTTGCTATTAAAAAGGACCGCAGCTTTGCTGCAGTCCTGGCATATAAGTGAACTTAATTTCATCATATTAGTGTCGAGCAAGCTTCTCTTTGTGTTTGATTACTTGGCGATCGAGCTTGTCGATCAACGAGTCAATAGCGGCATACATATCTTGATGTTCTGTAGAGGCAAATAGCTCAGCACCGCTTACGTGTATTGTGGCTTCTGCTTTTTGATTTAATTTTTCTACATCGAGAATGACATGAACATTATTTATATGATCAGAGTGTCTTTCAAGCTTCGCAAATTTAGTATTAATATAGTCTCTTAGTGAATCGGTTAATTCTACGTGACGACCAGTTAAGTTTAGTTGCATAAGCATTACCCTCTTAGTTTAGCGTCTTAAATCAGACTTTTACGCTGATTTGACGGTGGAATAGCAAGAGATTCGCGGTATTTTGCGATTGTACGTCTTGCTACTTTAATTCCTTGCTCAGCCAATATATCCGCTATTTTGCTATCACTCAATGGTTTTGCTGAGTTTTCTGCTGCGATTAATTTTCGGATAAGCGCACGTATTGCTGTAGATGAACATTCACCACCGTTTTCAGTACTTACATGGCTTGAGAAAAAGTATTTAAGCTCAAATATACCACGGGGTGTATGCATGTACTTTTGAGTAGTTACGCGCGAAATTGTCGATTCGTGCATTTCTACCATTTCAGCGACATCATTTAAAACCATTGGTTTCATGGCTTCAGGGCCATGTTCAAAAAAGCCTTGTTGTTGCTTAACAATACAATTAGTAACTTTTAATAGCGTGTCGTTTCTACTTTCTAAGCTTTTAATAAACCATTTAGCTTCTTGTAAATGTGAGCGAATAAACTGGCTGTCGCCACTTGATTTTACAGTGCGAGACATTGCCGCGTATTGGCTATTAACACGAATTTTAGGCATGCTATCTGGGTTTAATTCGACAACCCAGCGGCCTTTAATTTTTTTAACTGACACATCAGGAATAACATACTCAGATTCTTCCCTTACTATAGTATCTGCAGGTTTTGGGTTGAGAGTATGTATTAGTGTCATTACTTCTTTAAGCTCTTCTTCTTTGAGCTTAGTTTTTTTCATTAATGTACGATAGTCGCGAGCTGCTAATAGATCAATATGCTCGGTTAAAATCATTTTCGTTTCATTAATGTAAGGTGTTTCTTTATCAAATTGATTAAGCTGAATACACAAACACTCTTGTAAACTACGTGCAGCAATACCAACAGGATCAAACAGTTGGATGCGTTTTAATACCGCTTCAATTTCATCAAGTTCGACTTCGTTATCATCTTCGTTTTCTTGATTAAAGCTTTCTAAAATTTCTTCGCAGCTTAGTGTTAAAATACCTGAATCATCGACGGCTTCTACAATCGCAATAGCGATGGCTTCATCGGTAGGGCTAAATGGCGTTAGTTGTAATTGCCACATTAAATACTCATGGAGCGTTTCAGTAGAGGCGCCTTGGTATATAGATTCATCTTCAGGCATTGGACCTGATGAGGCTGCAGGAGCGGCACTCATGTACTCATCCCAACTAACATCCATAGCCATGTCGTCACTTAGCGTGTCTTTTGCAAGTGCTTCACCAGTATCTTGTTCGTATTCGCTCGGAGCATCATCAGCAGATGCGCTAACAGTTATGTCATCGGTATCAGCTTTTTGCTCGTTTTTACCAGCAGCGTCTTCGGAATAGTCTGCCTCTTCAACCTCTAATAGTGGATTACTGTCGAGAGCTTCTTGTATTTCTTGCTGGAGATCCAATGTACTGAGTTGCAACAAACGAATAGCTTGTTGCAACTGTGGAGTCATTGTAAGTTGCTGGCCCATGCGCAGCTGTAGTGATTGCCTCATGTATCTCTAACAATCCTTTTATGTTGTTATAATTAATACTAGCAGATGCTTAAAGACATGGCGTAAATGTTACAGCCTAAATTGCTCGCCTAAGTAAACATCGCGTACTGTTTTATCATTTAATACGTGTTCTGGAGTACCTGATGCAATCAGCTCCCCATGAGAAACAATGTAGGCTTTTTCACAAACATCAAGGGTCTCTCTTACGTTATGGTCGGTAATTAATACACCAATCCCACGATTTTTAAGATGTTCTATTATTTTCTTTATATCTAATACCGAAATAGGGTCAACACCGGCAAACGGTTCATCCAGTAGTATAAATTTAGGATCTGCTGCCAGCGCTCGTGCTATTTCTACACGACGACGTTCTCCACCCGATAATGCCATACCTTGGCTATCACGAATGTGTTGTATGCTAAATTCATCTAATAAGTTATTGAGCGTGTCTTCTCTGGCTTGTTTATTTAGTTCTTTGCGTGTTTCTAAAATGGCCATTAAGTTTTGATAAACAGTCAGCTTTCTAAAAATCGATGACTCTTGTGGTAAGTAGCCTATGCCTAATCTAGCACGACTATGCATAGGTAAAAGAGTAATATCGTTATCATCAATAGATATTTTACCTTTGTCGCTAGGAACAAGCCCTACAATCATATAAAAAGTCGTTGTTTTACCAGCACCGTTAGGGCCAAGTAAGCCAACTATACTGCCAGCTTGTACTTCAAGGCCGACGTTTTTTACAACTTCACGACCTTTATAGCTTTTTGCCAATAGTTCTGCTTTTAATGTGCTCATGGTTGACCTTTATCGCCTTTTTTACTTTTTTTAGTTTCGATCGGTACTAAAATTGTGTGAACGCGGTCAGTTGAGTTTTCATCTTTTTCGGCACTGATGAGCTGCTGCTCTATGTCGTAGGTAATGCTTTTAGCATTTATTTTTTGTCCGGCTTGCGATACTTGTGCATTACCAACAAGCGTTAAAAAACGCTTAGATACATCATAACGTACTTCGTCAGCACTGGCGCTCATAGTCGTGCCGTCTGATTGCTTTTCTTCAAAGTGCGCAGGGCTACCTGTGGCAATTAATAATTGTTTATTATCACCAAGTTCATCACGTTTGTGTACTTCTAGGCGATCGGCTGTAATGCGGCGATTACCGTGAATAATCTCAACGTTTTTCTCAAAAATACCCACATTAGCTTTTAATTGACCTTCTTGCTTGTCGGCACTTATTGAAATTTGATTGGCAGCAGGTTGCGTGTTTTGTTCTGCAGCACTACTATTAAACGCTAGTATAAGTGTAGGAATTATCAGTGATTTTAATATTTTATTGGTCATAATATATGGTTCGCGTATGGTTAATTAGTTTTATCACTTCGGTTTTTAAGTCGGCTTCTAGGCCTTTACCGGTGATTTTTAAATTGGGTCCAGTGATAATGACGGGTTGCTCCGAACGCATTGTTAATAACTTTATATCAACCTGAATATTATCAGCATTGATTTTGTCTATCATGACGTTATCGGTTAAATTTTTGGCAACCACATTACCTTCTAAAATTAATTGTTTATCTTCGTATAATGTTGCTTCGTCTGCATTTATTTGCCACGTTTGTTGTTCGTTATATAAAGTAAAAATGGGTTTTTCGAAAAACGTGAAACCTAATTGCTGGTATAGCTCCATTTTAGCCGCAGTGACTTTGTGGCTAATTTTACCTTGCTCATCATAGGCTGTCTGTTTGAGCTCAATAGCTATGTAATCAGGCTTAGCAACAACTTCAGGCTCAGCCTGAGGCACAATATTTGTTTGTGTAAAATAAGGGTACCAAAGCCAAACCATACAGCTAATGAATAAAACGCTTAATATTATGCGCGCTGCATTCATGAACTAGTGCCTTGTGTAGTCAATGCTTTACCATTTTCAAGCATGAGCAAATCGGTGAGTTCTCTCACAGCACCAAAACCGCCAGGCATTTGCGTTACATAATGTGACAAACGCTTAATAAGCGGGTGGGCATCATTTACTGCAACGGCAAAGCCTACTAACTCCATAACAGGCATGTCAGGACCGTCATCACCAATATAAGCAATTTGTTCATCGCTAAGGTTGAGTTTATCTTTTAATTCTTGATAGGCAATGAGCTTATTTTCTTGGCCTTGATAAATATGCTGTACGGTTAAGCTGCTCATACGTTGTTGTACTATCTGTGAATGACGACCAGTAATAACAGCTACTTCAAAGCCACTGTTTATAAGTGCTTTAATGCCAAAACCATCTTTTGTATTAAATGCTTTTAGCTCTTCACCTTGATTGCCAAGGTAAATACGGCCATCAGAAAATACACCATCAATATCGCATATAAGTAGTTTTACTTTTTTAGCGCGTGCTTTTGCATCATCGCTCAGCGGTTGATAGAGTTCTTCAAATTGCATTTATAACACTCCTGCTTTTAATAGGTCTTGCATATTTAATGCGCCAATAGGTTGGTTTTTCTCATTGACGACGATTAGGCCATTTATACGTTTACGTTCCATAATATTGAGCGCTTCAGCGGCTAAAATATCTTGCGTAGCTGTAGTGCATGACTTAGTCATAACAACATCTATTTGTGTTGTATGAATATCAATTCTTTGTTCTAAAATGCGACGTAAGTCACCATCGGTAAATAACCCTACGAGTTGCTGATTTTCATCAACAATGGCTGTCATACCTAACCCTTTAGCTGACATTTCTATTAGAGCATCTTTAACTGTTTGTGAAACATCAATAATAGGTGTATTTGCGCCGCTGTGCATAACATCTTTTAAAGTAAGTAATAAGCGCTTGCCTAAACTACCACCTGGGTGAGATAGCGCGAAGTCATCAGCTGTAAAGCCGCGAGCTTCTAATAATGCAACTGCCATGGCATCGCCCATCGCAAGCGTTGCAGTGGTACTTGATGTAGGGGCTAGACCCAATGAACAAGCTTCTTTTTCTACTTTAATGCACACATGTACATTAGCAAGGGTTGCCATTGTTGATTGTGTATTGCCAGTCATCGCTATCATTTTGGCACCAAGTCGTTTTAAAACCGGAATGATATTTAAAACTTCGCTGGTTTCCCCTGAATTAGAAATAAGCATAACCACGTCATTTTTAGTGATCATACCTAAATCACCATGACTTGCTTCACCAGGGTGAACAAAAAACGCAGGGCTGCCAGTGCTTGCAAGGGTTGCCGCTATTTTATTGCCAATATGGCCTGATTTTCCCATGCCAATAACAATAATACGGCCTTCACAGTCGTACATTAATTGGCACGCGTTATGAAAATTTTCATCTACATATTGTGCAATATCACTAAGTGCTTGGCGCTCAACATCTAAAACGCGAAGGCCTTGTTCAATAAAGTTTAGCGTTGCCATCATTTACCCTACTTGACTAAAAATATACCCTTGGTAACCCAAAAACGCTATTAGCAATAAGCCGCCTTCTACCCTATTGATACGCTGGGTGCCTCTAAAGTTCAATGACATAATAATAAGAGCAAGTGTTGCACCAATCATAATTAATATATCTCGGCTTACTAACGATGGATCAACTGCTGAAGGATTAATAATACCTGCTAGAGGTAATACAGCTAAAATATTAAATATGTTTGATCCAACAATATTACCTAGTGCTAAATCATCTTCATTTTTAAGTACACCTGCAACCGAGGCGGCAAGTTCCGGCAAGCTAGTACCAATGGCAATAATTGTTAAACCAATGACTAAGTCGCTTAAGCCGAAGTATTTAGCAATATCAACAGCTGAGCCGATTAAAAAATGAGAACTAACCGGCAGGAGTATTATGCCGACAATTAACCAAAATACCGCTTTTTTAGTAGGTACATCGTTTGGTACATCGTCGCAGGCTTCTGAGACAAATGGGTCATCTTGGTTTTTTGCACGCATAGATACAATGATTAACCCACCGATGAATACGATAAAGCCAACTAAAAGCGCAACACCTTCACTAAATGAAAAGTAGTTATCTGAGAACACATACCAAGTAGCTAAAGATACGAGCATCACTAATGGCATTTCACGTTTTAACGTACTAGATGAAACTGAAAGAGGGCGAAATAGAGCAGTGATACCTAACACAAGTAAAATGTTTGTAATATTAGAGCCAACAGCATTGCCAACGGCTGTGTCGGTTTTGTTAGCCAAAGCGGCAGAGGCTGAAACCATCATTTCAGGGGCTGAAGAGCCCATGGCTACAACGGTCAAACCAACAATAAGTGTAGGTACACCAAAGTTTTTAGCAAGAGCCGCAGCCCCATAAACAAACCTATCGGCACTCCAAACAAGAGCTGCAAAACCAAGAATTAAAATAACAAACGAGGTAACCATTGTGTTAAGCCAGTTATACAAAATACGGATGGCGCGAATAGTAACAAAAGCCAAGATGAAAGTATAAATAAAAGAGTAAGGTCAACTGCGTAACAATGTTGCTTTTAAACAGCTAATTTAAAAATTTAAGCCGGGGTTAAGCTGTTTTGAGCGAGTCTTATAATCCTTTTCATGGGTGTATTACAAAATCTTACGAATTGTTTTTTCCATCTTTGACAAAAAAGCTTTAAAATAGGTGCACTAGTGAACATTTTTATGGAGAGCGACTTGTCGCAATCAATAGTAGAAGTCAAGGATGTTAGCTTTTCGAGAGGCAATAGAATCATATATAAAAATATGAGTTTTAGCGTTCCTAAAGGTAAAATTACTGCGATCATGGGGCCAAGCGGAATTGGCAAAACCACTATGTTGCGTTTAATTGGTGGTCAGCTTAAACCAGATTCAGGTGATATTTTATTTGAAGGTGGCAGCATTCCTAAAATGTCTCGTAAAGAGTTATACGAAGCACGTACTAAAATGAGCATGCTTTTTCAAAGTGGTGCGCTGTTTACTGATATGTCGGTATTTGACAATATCGCGTTTCCTATAAGAGAGCACACAAAGCTAAGTGAAGACCTTATTCGATTAGTTGTGTTAATGAAATTGCAAGCTGTTGGGCTACGTGGCGCTAAAGATTTAATGCCCTCTGAGTTATCCGGCGGTATGGCAAGACGTGCTGCACTTGCGCGCGCTATAGCACTTGATCCAGAGCTAATCATGTACGATGAACCATTTGCAGGACAAGATCCTATTTCGATGGGCGTATTGGTTAAGCTAATTAAGTCGCTCAACGAAGTATTAGGTTTATCGTCTTTAATCGTGACGCACGATGTTACAGAGGTAATGAGTATTGCCGAACACGTTATAATTATCGCCGATCAGGGGGTAATTGGTTCTGGTACTCCAGATGAAATGCGTAATCATGAATCTCCTTTAGTTCAACAGTTTTTAAAAGGCTTGTCGGATGGTCCAGTACCATTTCATTTTCCGGCTCAGGCTTATGCAGACGAACTACTTGGAGAAAAAGCATAATGTTGGATTTATTTCAAAAGCTAGGGCATAAAACGCTAGGACGTTTTGCGGCCCTTGGTCGTTCTGCTTATATGCTGTTTAGTGCATTAGCGCATGTTCCTAATTTTAAAAAAGGCACACCTTTACTTGTTCGCCAGCTCTATATGGTTGGTTCGCAATCGTTACTCATTATTATGGTGTCGGGTTTGTTTATCGGCATGGTGTTGGCTCTACAAGGTTACACCGTATTGGTTGGTTATGGCGCTGAGGATAGTTTAGGGCCGTTAGTGGCACTGAGCTTATTGCGAGAACTAGGCCCGGTTGTTACTGCATTATTATTTGCAGGACGCGCAGGTAGCGCTTTGACAGCTGAAATTGGCTTAATGAAAGCAACAGAGCAACTTTCATCACTTGAGATGATGGCAATCGATCCGCTAAAACGTATTATTGCACCGCGCTTTTGGGCGGGTTTTATAAGTATGCCATTGCTTGCATTGATATTTTCAGCCGTAGCAATTATAGGCGCTCATTTAGTGGGGGTAGATTGGCTGGGGGTTGATACAGGTAGTTTTTGGTCAATCATGCAATCACAAGTGTCGTTTCAGCAAGACATACTAAACGGTATTATTAAGAGTTTTGTATTTGCCATAGTGGTGACCTGGATTGCGCTTTATAAAGGATATGACTGTGTGCCGACCTCAGAAGGGATCAGCAAAGCAACCACCGAAACGGTTGTTCATTCGTCATTAGCAGTTTTAGGTTTTGACTTTATTTTGACAGCGGTAATGTTTACCAGCTAATAGGGTATAGATAATGAATTCACGGAAATTAGAAATTTTAGTTGGTTTTTTTGTAGCACTTGGCATTTTAGCTTTTGCGATGCTTGCACTTAAAGTTGCCAATTCAGGTATTAGTGGCTCTGGCGAAACATATACGCTTAATGCCAAGTTTGAAAACATTGGCTCGTTAAAAGCGCGTGCGCCGGTAAAAGTAGGTGGTGTTGTAATTGGTCGTGTTGAATCAATTTATGTACACCCACAAGAATTTTTACCAGTCGTTAATATGACCATTGACGCACAGTACTTATGTCGTTTTTCAGACACAAGCTCAATCTCTATTTTAACGTCGGGTATTTTAGGTGAGCAGTACTTAGGTATTCACCCTGTAATTTCACCAGATTCTGCTAAACAACGTTGTTTAGGCGAAACAGTGACTGAGAACAAGCAAGATGAAGCAATTGACGATTTATTTGGTGTGGAAAGCAAAGCACTAGGTGATGGCGATTCAATTACTGACACTAAGTCTGCCATTGTACTTGAAGAATTAATCGGGCAGTTTTTATTCAACCAAGGTAGTGAGTAATTATTATGTTGAAAAAGTTTTTAGCTATTGTAGCAATTGGCACAATGACGCTAACTCAAAGCGTAAGTGCAGCAGATGTGAAATTAGTCGATCCTAATAAAATGGTACGCCAAGTTGCCGATAATACATTTGCGCGCATTAAAAAAGATCAGCCATTAATTGTTAAAGATCAAGAATACCTTCGCGTAATAGTCGAAGAAGAATTAATGCCTTATATCGACTATAAATATGCAGCACTTCGTGTACTTGGCAGTGAAGTATCTAAAGTTCGTGCAATTACCGACGAGGCTGAAAAGGCCAAAGCAATTAAAGAAATTCAACGCTTTATTGGTGTATTTAGAGAGTACTTAGTTGCTACTTATGCAGGTGTATTTACTCAATACACAAACCAGAAAGTTGAGTTTGGTGCAGAGCAAGCGTTCAAAGGTAAAGACGTCGTTGTTATTAAGACTAAAATTATTGAAGACGGTAAACCTGATATCAGAATCGATTTTAAAGTACGCGAAGACCGTGACGGTGAATGGCGCGCGTACGATATGATTGCCGAAGGTATTAGCTTACTAGACGCAAAACAAAGTGAGCTGCAAGGTATTTTGCGCCAGCAAGGTATTGATAATGTAAGTAACCTTTTAGAGCAAAAGAGTCAGCTACCAGTTCAGTTTAGAGGCAGTAACTCGAATGACTAAATTGGCAATAAGCCAAGTTGATGGACAACATTTTGGAGTAAGCGGTGAGCTTACTCGAAATTCAATTGGCGATGAACAGCTTCTGAACAATAAGTTATTAACTAAGCATAAAATCATCTATTTCGACCTAAGTGGAGTATCAAGGGTTGACACAGCAGGCTTAGCTTGGTTAATTCACTCTTTTGCAGAATTAAAGCAGCAAGGCATTCGCCTTGAATTGCAAAACCTACCTGAGCAATTGCAAAATTTAATGCAATTGGGTCAGGTTACAACCCTATTTGAGTGAGAGTTATGGAAACTAGCCAAGTCGAAACATTATTACGCGAAGAACTTCAATTAGCTGAAGTACATGTAAAAGCCAATGGTAGTCATTATGAAGTTGTTGCGGTAGGCGAATGCTTTGACGGTTTAAGCCGAGTTAAAAAGCAGCAGCTAGTTTATGGTCCATTAATGAATACAATTTCAGATGGGACAATTCACGCAGTATCTATTCGTGCATTTACTCCTGTAGAGTGGAAGCGTGAACAAAAATTTATTTTACCGCAATAACTAGGGCCTCCTAATGGATCAATTTGTAATTCAAGGTGGCACTTCACTTGCTGGTGAAGTGACTATTTCGGGCGCTAAAAATGCTGCACTTCCTATTTTATTTGCTTCGCTATTAGCTGATGGTAAAAGTATCTTTACTAATGTGCCGCGTCTTCGCGACATAGTGACCACTGAAGCCTTATTAAAAACTTTAGGTGCTGATGTTAATTGGCAGGGCGATACGCTAGTGATTGACGGTGCAACGGTTGATAAAACATTAGCGCCTTACGACTTAGTAAAGCAAATGCGCGCATCTGTGCTTGCATTAGGCCCTCTAGTGGCTCGTTTTGGTGAGGCTCAAGTGTCTTTACCAGGTGGGTGCGCCATTGGCGCTCGCCCGGTTGATATTCATATTCAAGGTTTGGAGCGCATGGGCGCACAAATAAACGTTGAAAATGGTTATATTAATGCCAAGGTGAATGGTCGCTTAAAAGGCGCTGAAATTTTTATGGAAATGGTAAGTGTAGGCGCTACCGAAAACCTATTAATGGCAGCGGCCCTGGCTGATGGTAAAACCATACTTGATAATGCGGCACGCGAGCCTGAAATAATTGATTTAGCTAACTGCCTAATTGCTATGGGCGCTAAAATTACGGGTGCAGGTACCAGCCGCATTGAAGTTGAGGGCGTTGAGCGTTTAGCTGGCTGTGAGCACAGTATTTTACCTGACCGAATTGAAACAGGGACGTTTTTAGTCGCAGCAGCAATGGCTGGCGGTGAAGTACTTTGTAAAAATACAGATTTTCATTCTCTTGAGCCTGTGATTGAAAAGCTACGTGCTACGAATGCGCACCTAGAAGTACATAACGATAGTATTTATCTTGATATGCGCGGCCGAGAACTTAAAGCCGTGAATATTAAAACAGCTCCACACCCAGGTTTTCCTACGGATATGCAAGCTCAGTTTACAGCATTAAATGTAGTAGCAAATGGTAGTGCAACGATCACAGAAACGATTTTTGAAAACCGTTTTATGCATGTACCAGAGTTGCAGCGTATGGGCGCTAATATTCGTTTAGAAGGGCATACCGCAATTTGTGGTGAGACTGAAAGCTTAACGGGTGCGCAAGTAATGGCAACCGATTTACGCGCTTCAGCTAGTTTAATTTTAACGGGTATAGTGGCACAAGGTGAAACGGTTGTTGATCGTATTTATCACGTTGATAGAGGTTATCAGCGCATTGAAGATAAACTAAGTGCATTAGGCGCAAACATTAAACGTAGAAGTAGCTAAGTAGATAACTAGTTAAGCTATTTTAAAAAAGGTCGGATACGCAAATTGCTATCCGACCTTTTTATTGACGATTGGTATTACTCTTTTTTAAAGCTTTGTTTCAAGTTCAGCTACCACCACCATTATTTTTTCTATTTTCCCATCTCTGTAAAGCTCAAATTCTATTTCTTTACCTGGCTCCGTATTACCTATTTTTTCAAGCACTTTTTGTGGATTTGCTACCGAAAGCCCTGCAATTTTAATGACGATATCTTGCTCTTCAATACCCGCTTGCCATGCTGGCCCCAAAGGGTCTAAATTAGTAATGCGCATGCCAGTAACCGGCGTTAGGCTGTCGTTTACTTCTTTACCTGTACTATCTACTGCTGTGCCTTCAAAGCCTAAATAGCCGCGTACAACCCGACCGTGACGAATGAGTTTACCCATCACTTTTTTAGCAAGTGAGTAAGGAACCGCAAAAAATATTCCTTGAATATTCAAGTTCTCACGCGTTTTAAATTGTGCAGAAGTAATGCCGACTAAATCACCATTGGAGTTAACTAATGCGCCGCCGGAGTTGCCCACGTTAATAGCTGCATCCATTTGCAATAAGTTATTGTAAGGGCTATCTGTAATTTTTTGCTTACCCGTTGCACTAATAATGCCTTGAGTGATTGTTTGCCCTAAGTTAAGCGGGTTGCCTATAGCAAGTACAACATCGCCTACATTTGATACATAGCTATCGTTTACGGGAATCACCGGGAGGTGATCTGCATTGATTTTAAGTAAGGCTAAATCAGTAATGGTATCAAAACCAATTAGTTGCACATCAAAAAAGCGTCGGCCATCGGTTAAGATAACCATAATTTGGTCTGCATTATTCACAACATGGTAGTTAGTAAGAATATAACCGTCTTGCGACATAATGACGCCAGAGCCTAGCTCTTGTACCGTGTTTTTTCTTTTATAACGAGGTTCTTTGGAAATGCTTTCTGAAAAAATAGTAACTACAGAAGGAGCTGCTCGTTTAACTGCATCAGAAAAACTCAAGTGACTCGCACTC
The DNA here is from genome assembly GCF_000497995.1 of Pseudoalteromonas sp. TB25. Taxonomy (NCBI): domain Bacteria; kingdom Pseudomonadati; phylum Pseudomonadota; class Gammaproteobacteria; order Alteromonadales; family Pseudoalteromonadaceae; genus Pseudoalteromonas; species Pseudoalteromonas sp. TB25. The sequence goes on along the minus strand of NZ_AUTI01000202.1, from coordinate 5,137 downwards.
ATCGCGCTTGGAAGGGGAACATTAGGAAGTAAGGCGGCTCGCATATTAGGGCTGAAAAAAACCACTAAAAAAGCAATACTTAGACCTGCAAATAAAGGGGGAAGAATAAATTTTATTAATTTCAGCACAGTTTTCTTATTATGTAAGTGAGCAATCTCTTTATGATGACATAAAAAAAATAACAGCGGCAAGTGCCACTGTTATTTTTATTACATTAATAGTGCTATTTATTACTGAATTAAAATAAATATAGACTCACGGCCACGTTGTACGCCAAGTACGATATTACCTTTGGTGTTTTCGATAATCTTATTCATATCACGAATAGTTTCTACTCGTTGGCGATTCACTTGCATAATAATATCACCTTCTTCAAGGCCAACACGGGCAGAAGGTGAGCGAGGGTCTACAGACGTAACCTCAACACCTTTATTGCTATTTTTTTGCACGTTTTCGAGCTCAGCGCCTTGGAATGCAGGATGGAGTTCTTCACCGGTCGCTGTAACACCTGATGCACCATCAAGAGTTACTTTCACTGTTTTAATTTTACCATCGCGGTAAATGCCAAGTTTTATTTCGCGGCCTTCACCTAGCGTAGCAATTTTGCTGCGCAGTTCGTGGAAACCACTAATATCACCGCCATTAATGCTAACAATTACGTCACCTGCTTTTATACCTGCTTTACTTGCGGCAGTGTCGTCCATTACTTGCATTACATAAGCACCTTGTTTAACGTCAAGTTGCTGCGCCTTAGCAAGGCCTGCATCAAGTGGGCGGCCAGAGATACCCAGCGACCCTCGGCGTACTTCACCGTGTTCAACAATTTGATCAACTAAGTTTTTCATCATGTTTGATGGAATGGCAAAACCAATACCCACGTTACCGCCAGAAGCACCTAAAATAGCAGTGTTAATACCAATCAATTCACCGTTTAAGTTAACTAGTGCACCACCAGAGTTGCCTTGGTTGATAGCAGCATCGGTTTGAATGAAATCTTCGTAGCCCTCAATATTTAAACCACTACGGCCAAGAGCGCTAACAATACCAGATGTAACTGTGTGGCTAAGTCCAAATGGGTTACCAATAGCGACGGCAAAGTCGCCCACTCGTAAACTATCTGAATTTGCGAGTTTTATTTCAGTTAAGTCATCAGCGTCTATTTGTAAAAGAGCGATGTCTGATTCTGTATCAGTACCAATTTTAGTTGCTTCAAATTCACGGCCATCTTCGAGGGTTACTACCATTTTTTCGGCATCTTGGATTACGTGATTATTAGTGACTACATAACCCTCATCAGCATCAATAATTACCCCAGAGCCTAACCCACTAAATTGACGCTTTTGACTGCGAGGCTGTTGCTGTCCAAAAAAGTATTCAAGCGGATCTGCACGGCGGCGTACTTCTTTTGAGCCTGAAACTTGGATACTTACAACACCTGGAGATATTTTCTCTAGCATGGGGGCAAGAGTTGGTAGTTGTTGACCATTTACTGCAATTGGCATTTTTGCATAAGATGCTACAGGGCTCATTAATAAGCTTGTAGATAGAATAGCTGCGCTGATAAGTGATAATTTCATTTTCATAGTCAGGGGTAACTCCACTTAAGATAAAGCAAAACAAAAAGGGCTACTTTACAGCAGCCCTTTTCGGTTTATTAAGATAAAACAACAAAGCTGTTATATCTAAAGACTATGGGGTCAAAAAAAAGTTCATCAAGATGCTTTAGAATGTTCTGAAACTTTATTTTGACCAGCAAATAAACCGGATTCACCTGATACATAATCAGCTGGTTGCGCTTCTGCAGAAGAGCGGTCTGAACGACGCTCTTTTAAAGATGCTTGTAATTGTTCGGTTGTTTCTTTAGAGAAATAAGGTTCAGCTGGTGCTTTATTTCTATCTTCTAGAAGAAGCTGGTTTGTTTCTTCAACGTGACTAAGCAGTTGATCATAGTTTTCTTTCATTTTATTTACGAGCTTACCAGTATTCGCTAAATGATCAGCGACATCTTGGCGATACTGCTCAAGCGCACTTTGTGCTTGTTCCGCTTGCTCTTTTAGTTCATCTTGTTTGAACTGTTTTTTAGTTACAAATGCACCAATAAAAAATGCTACAACAGCAACAATAACAATCAAACCTACCCACATAACTGTGCCCATAAAAACTACCCCTTTGGGAAAATAACTAACGAATGCCGATTCAATTATAAATCATACTAAGTGTAATATACCCCGAGTTATGATGCGTGTTAATATGCTTTGCAAATTAAACTGTGTTTTAACTGTAAATAGATATGACTCCTTGGCAAACATACCAACAAGACTTAAAGCGAGATGACTTTGTACACGACGCAGCACAAGAAAATGCTGTGCGCCATTTACAACGTCTATACGATGACCTAACTCAGACAAAGCCAAAACAAAAAGGCTTTTTTGCTAAGCTATTTAGTAAAGAAGAACCTGCGCCTGTAAAAGGTTTGTACTTTTGGGGGGGAGTAGGGCGTGGTAAAACTTATTTAGTTGACACTTTTTACGAATCATTACCGGGCACACGTAAAATGCGTGTGCACTTTCATCGATTTATGCACCGAGTGCATAACGAGCTTAAAAAGCTAAATAATACGGCTAATCCATTAGAAAAAATTGCTGACACTTTTAAAGCAGAAACAGACATTATTTGCTTTGATGAGTTTTTTGTACAAGACATTACTGATGCCATGCTATTAGGTGGCTTAATGGAAGCGCTATTTGCACGGGGCATAGTACTTGTAGCAACCTCTAATATAGTGCCTGATGAACTTTACAGAAATGGCTTACAGCGAGCGCGTTTTATGCCAGCAATTGAGCTTGTTAAAAAAAATACCGAGATAGTTAATGTAGATTCAGGTATTGATTACCGATTACGTACTTTAGAGCAAGCTGAAATTTTTCATAGTCCGTTAGATGAAGATGCGGATAAGAACCTATTTGAGTACTTCGATAAGTTATCGCCAGAGCCAGGGCAATTAGATGAGCCGATAGAGATAGAAGGGCGAAAAATCAAAACGCGTAAAGTAGCTAAATGCGTTGTGATGTTTGAGTTTAGTGAATTGTGCGAAACAGCACGTAGCCAGGTCGATTACATGGAGATTAGCCGCTTATACAATACGGTGATTATTTCTAACGTAAAACAGCTAGGGCAAACTAATGATGATGCTGCTAGACGCTTTATTGCTTTAGTGGATGAATTTTATGAGCGCCATGTAACTTTAATTATATCGGCTGAAAAACCTATTACCGAACTTTATACCCAAGGTAATTTAAACTTTGAATTTAAGCGTTGTATTAGTCGTTTACAAGAAATGCAATCCTTAGAATATTTAGCTAGAGAGCATTTAGTTTAAATAAGTAAGTAAATGTGTAATAGGGCAACTATAAAAAAGAGGTACATATATAGTACTTCTTATTTCTGAAATTTCTTGTGGAAAAAACAACCGGCGAGTAGCAATGTGTTTTAAGTGCTGGTATACTCCCGCGTCTGCCACGTTGCGTTCTATGTCCTCATATAGTCTAGCCACTTGTGAGCGGCGCAAAAGTCTAAAACTCGAAGGGGTTATAGCAAACTTAGAGCAGTAGTTAATATTAACTACTTGTGGTTTTAATTGAAAAACATTGGATTTTTATAAATGAAAACGTTTGTTGCTAAACCAGAAACAGTAAAACGTGACTGGTACGTAGTTGACGCTGAAGGTAAAACTTTAGGTCGCATCGCTACTGAAATCGCTCACCGCCTACGCGGTAAGCATAAAGCTGAATACACTCCTCACGTAGATACTGGTGATTACATCATCGTTATCAACGCTGAAAAAGTTACTGTAACTGGTAACAAATTCAAAGATAAAGTGTACTACGCTCACTCTGGTTTTCCAGGTGGCCTTAAGTCTACTACTTTTGATAAACTTCAAGCTGCAAAGCCTGAAATGATCATCGAGAAAGCTGTAAAAGGCATGTTGCCACGTGGTCCTTTAGGCCGCGCTATGTACCGTAAACTTAAAGTTTACGCAGGTACTGAGCATAACCATGCTGCACAACAGCCTCAGGTTCTAGACATTTAAGGAGCACCATCATGGCAAATCAATACTACGGTACAGGTCGTCGTAAAAGTTCAAGTGCTCGCGTATTCTTACGCCCAGGCACTGGTAACATCGTAATCAACAAACGCTCTCTAGAAGAGTATTTTGGTCGCGAAACAGCACGCATGGTTGTTCATCAAGCTCTTGAGCTAGTTGATATGACTGAAAAATTTGACCTTTACATCACCGTTTCTGGTGGTGGTACAACTGGTCAAGCTGGTGCTATCCGTCACGGTATCACTCGTGCACTTATGGAGTTTGACGAGTCACTACGTCCACAACTTCGTAAAGCAGGTTTTGTTACACGTGATGCACGTAAAGTTGAACGTAAGAAAGTGGGTCTTAAGAAAGCGCGTAAGCGTCCACAGTTCTCAAAACGTTAATCTATACGTTATCAAGAATTCAAAAACCCAGCTTATGCTGGGTTTTTTGTTTTCAAATCAAAAAGTTTACATTTGCTGCTTAATTTAAATTTGTTTATAGCGGTCGCCATACTTGGTATTGCTGTAATTAATGATGATCAAATTTATTAATAACTGCGTATTAATCGAACGAAAGTTAAAAAACACTCAGATAGCTGCAAAAAAGTTAAATAATTATCGTAATTAGTTTAAATCCATCAGTTAATTGGTGGAATTTTTTGCTACAATTGGCGTGGAAGTAAAATGAGTGAGTTTAACGACACTATGTACAGTTTTTACTGTTTCCTCTTAGTGGTGTTGATCTCGGTCAGTATATTGTTTTTACAGAAGCGTTATTATAGTCGTTCGGCTTTATTCTCGAGCTAGCTTAATCAAATTTTTGATCAAGTCAGGTTTATTCGAGCATGGGGCTTTGAATAACCTTGTTTTAATCAAGGGTTTTAATTATGATCGCTTCTATTTTAAAAATTTCGAATAATTAACCTGCTGTAACTGATGTTCTCAATATAGCAAGTGTTGAGAATCATAGTGGAGATAAGTGGATGAGCAATGCGCCTGTAGACAATGGCCGACGTCGCTTTTTAACCATAGCTACCTCTGTTGTAGG